>NZ_SOGM01000086.1:0-88909 GCF_004403545.1 Cryobacterium sp. TmT2-59
CGCGACGCTGCGGGCGGGCGCGGGCGCGGGCGCGGGCAGGGGCGGGAGGTCGGGCGCGGGCGAGTGTGGGCAGGCGCGGGCTGCGGGCGGGCCGGTGGGGGACTAGAGCGCGTCGAGCCGGGCGGCCACGTCGGCGGGGAAGCCGCCGGTGCCGATCGGGCTCCAGCGGGTAGGCACGATGCGGATCAGCGACTTGTCCTGCAGGGCCATGGCGGCCCGGTACTCGGCCCAGTCCGAGTGCTCGCCGGCGATGCAGCGGAAGTACTCGACGAGACCGTCGGCCGCCTCGGGCATGTGCAGCACCTCGGCGTCGCCGTCGACCTGGATCCAGCCGCCGTCCCAGTCGTCGGAGAGTACCAGCACGGAGGCGTGCACATTGCGCTCGGCGTTGCGGGTCTTGGCCCGGGACGGGTACGAGGAGATCACGATCCGGCCGTCGGGGTCCACCCCGCCGGCGACCGGCGAGATCTGTGGGCGGCCGTCGGCGCGGGTGGTGGCCAGCAGCATCCGGTGCCGCGGGCGAACGAAGTCGAGCATGCCGTCACGGTCGACGACGGTGGAAGTTGCGATGTCTCTGGCCATGCGTCCAAGGCTACGTCAGCGTCGGGCCGGACCGGACCGGTCTCGCCCGGGTGCGTCCGGCCCCCGATCGGGACTCGCTATGCTCGCAGCGTGAAGGTCATCCAGGAACTCGAAACCCGCATGCACCCCGACTCCATCGCGGGCTTCCGGCTGGTGGTGGCGGAGGCCCGGGTTACCGACACGATTCTGCTGCACGAGCGGGCGATGCGCCGGATGGTGGGGCATGTGCAGTGGATGCTGCGCCGCGTCGGCGCGGACGGCATCCGTTTGACCGCGGCCGGCTTCCTCCCTCCCGCGATCGTGGTCGAGGCCACCACCGAGCTGGACTGGGGCTGGCCGGTGGCCGTGAACCGGGAGGTGCACATCCTGCCGCTGCGGGAACTGCGCGAGCACCTGGTCAGGGTCGGCCTGCTGCGGGTGACCCGGGGCAGCCTGCTGCAGACCAGCCGGGGCCGGGCGCTCGCCGAGGCGCCGCGTGAGCTGTGGTGGCATCTCGCCCGCACCATCCACGTCAGCCGCTCCGCGGTGGAGACGGATGCGATCAACCTGCTGCTGCTGCTGATCGCCCGGCGGGGCTTCGACGAGAGCGAGCTGTTCAAGGAGATGCTGGCCCTCAGCCTCGAAACCGTCGGCTGGGTGCAACCGGACGGGGAGCCGCTCTCCGGCGCTGCCGCGTTCGCCCTCGTGCTGACGAAGTGGCGGCTGCTCCACCAGTTGGGCGTGATCGACCGCAGCGACGATTACCTGCGGTGGGCCATCACGCCCGGCGGGGCCGCGTTCGCGCGGGCGGCCCTGCAGACAGAGGTGTGAGGCAGACCGGCAGACCGGCAGACCGGCAGACCGGCAGACCGGCAGACCAGACCGGGCTACCGCTGCACGTCGGAGACGCCGGCGGCCTGGTCTGCGGCCTGCTGCGTGGCGGCATTCTCCATTCCCGCCAGGTCCATCCAGAACGCCTCCCAGAGGTGCCCGTCCGGGTCCTGGAAGCTGCGACTGTACATGTAGCCCTGGTCGTCGGGGGGATTGGAGGCGCTGCCGCCGGAGGTGAGTGCCTTGTCGGCGAGGGCGTCGACCGCCTCCCGGCTGTCGGCGCTGAGGGCGAGGATGGCCTCGGTGCCCTCGCGTGCGTTCACGATCGACTTGCGGGTGAATCGCTTCATCATCTCCGTGGTGAGCAGCATCGCGTAGACGTGGTCCTGGTCGATGACCAGGCAGGCGGCGTTCTCATCCGTGAACCGGGGGTCGAAGGAATAGCCGAGTGCGCTGAAGAAGTCGGTGGACCGCTTCAGGTCGGCGACGGGCAGGTTGACGAAGATCATCGTGGACATGGTTTCCTCTCTTGGCGTCCATGGGTGGAGTCGGAACGTATGAAGGTGAAGTCCCCTCCAGTACACGCCGGGGTGCGGGTGCCTGCAAGGCCCGCGCAGCATCCGCCGCAGCCTCGGACCAGGGTCGGCCGCTAGGGTCCGAGCGGGAAGTCGCGGGTCTGTCCGGGGGAGAGGATCGCTTCGCGGCCCTCGACGCGCACCCGGATCGGGGTGGCGCCGCCGGCGTGCAGGTGCAGCCTCAGATTCGTGGGCGTCAGCTCCAGCCGGATCGGCTGCTCCCGGTAGTTGATGCCGAACGCCACCCAGGTCAGTTCAGCCGGGAGCACCGGGTGCAGCCAGAGCATGTTGTCCCGGATCTCCAGCCCGGTGTAGCAGCGCACCACCATGTCGACCGAGCCGGCCATCGCCCCGAGGTGGATGCCTTCGTGCGTGGTGCCACCCTGGATGTCCGCGAGGTCGCTGTCGAGCGCCTGGTTCAGGAACTGCCAGGACCGTTCGCGGTCGCGGCGGGCCTCCAGCCAGGAGTGCACGACATTGCTCAGGGTCGACCCGTGGGTGGAGCGGGCGGCGTAGAAGTCGACGGTGCGCACCACGGCCTCGGGCGGCAGGGAGTAGCCCATGCCGCCGAGCAGCTCGCGCAGTTCCTCGGCGGAGAACAGGTAGAGCAGCATCAGAACGTCGGCCTGCTTCGATGCCCGGTAGTTGTTGGTGCTGTCGCCTTCGGCATTGAGGATGAGGTCCAGGCGGCCGATCGAACCGTACCGGGCCCGGTAGCCGGCCCAATCGAGCTCGGGCAGGGCCTCGTAACCCTCGAACTGGCTGAGCACCCCGTCGGCCATGAACGGGACCCGCAACCGTGGGCTGATGTGCTCCCAGCGCCTGACCTCCTCCGGCCGCAGGCGCAGCCGGCTCCAGAGCGGGCGGCAGTATCTTCGTTCGAGCAGGGAAACCGTTTCCGCCGCCCGGAGCAGCACCCACGCCGCCATGACATTGGTGTACGCGTTGTTCCGGAGGCCCTCCCCGGGGGCGTCCGGGTAGCCGTCATGGAATTCGTCCGGCCCCATCACGCCCACGATGTCGTAGCGGTCGTCGGCCTCGTCGTACCGGGCCAGGCTGGCGAAGAACCGCGCCACCTCGAGCAGAAGCTCGGCGCCCTGGTGGATCAGGAAGTCGGTGTCGCCGGTGGACTGGTAGTACTGCCAGACGCTGTACGCGACGGCGAGGCCCACATGCCGCTGCAGCCGGGTGTTGTCGGGCATCCACTCGTCGGTGCGCACGTTGAGGAATTCGGTGGGGGTCACCTCCCGCCCGTCGATCCCGCTCTGCCACGGGAACATCGCCCCCTCGAAACCGGCTTCGCGGGCCGCGGCCCGCGCCTCGTTCAGGCGGCGGTAGCGGTAGCCGAGCAGCACCCGGCTGAGGTCCGGCCGACGCAGGGTGAGGATCGGGTAGACGAACAGCTCGTCCCAGAAGATGTGTCCGCGGTACGCCTCGCCGTGCAGGCCGCGGGCCGGGATGCTGGCGTCCAGGTCGGCGTCGACGTCGGCCAGGGTCTGCAGCACGTGGAAGGTGTTCAGATTGAGCGCGAGCGACTGGCGCGTGCCCGTTTTCAGCTGCACGGCGAACTCGTCCCAGAGGATCTCCCACTCCCGTTCGTGCGCGGCGAGGAGCTCGGCCGGGTCGGTCAGCCGGCGAAGCCAGGTCGTCACCGACCGGGCCGGGGAGGCGATCGCCCGGTCCCGTGAGGTGCTGACGCACACGATCTTCTCCACCCTGACCGGCCGGCCCGGGCTCAGCTGCAGCTCGAATTCCTGCGCGACCCAGCCCGCGTCATCCGTCTGCACCCGGCGTTCCGGGGCCAGGATTTCGTCGCCCGCGAAGGCCCGGGTGCGCGCCGCCATGGCGATGTGGATGCCGGACTGGGTGGTTTCCATCTCCAGCAGCAGGGTGTCCGCGTCGATGGCCACGTTCGTGCGGGGGATGAGGTGGCGGCTCGCGAGGAGCCGGTCTGCGGCCACGTTGCGGTTCGCGATCCGGCCGTCCAGGGCGGACCTGACGGTGATCGGCCCGGACCAGTCCTCGGCCTCGAACGTCGTCTCCAGCACGGCGGCGTGCGGGGCGGCCTGGGAGACGAAACGGCGGGTGGTGACCCGGGTGGTGCGGCCGGCGTCGTCGCGGAACCGCACGACCCGGGTGAGCAGGCCGCGCCGCAGGTCCAGTTCCTGCCGGTAGGTCTGCACCTGGGGGCTGCTCGGCCGGAACCAGTCGTCGTCGGCCACCCGGAACCAGAGCGGCAGCCAATTGGGGGCGTTGACCACGCTCTCGTCCTCGACCCAGTGGGTGCCCAGATCGGTGCGCAGCCGGTTGTAGACGCCGGCAAGGTAGGTGCCGGGGTAGTGCACGTCATCCGCGTCGGTTTCGGGTGCCGCTCCCCGGGTGCCCCAGTAGCCGTTGCCGAGCGTGCAGAGCGCTTCGCGGAGCCCCTCGGTGGCGGGGTCGAAGCCGTCGTATCGGAGCAGCCAGGGGTCGCTCCCCGACTCGCCGCCGGCCCAGCCGCCGGTGGGATCGGTCGTGGGGTCGGGCGTGGGGTCGGCTGCCGGGTCGGCCCGGTCCGCCGGTTCATCCGGGTTGGCCGGCTGGCCTGGTGGCTCGGTGATCGTGCCGTTGAACTCGGCCAGGTCCAGCCCGGCCGGGTCGAGGTCGCCGAGCCCGGAGACCACGAGGTCGGCGCCTGCGTCCCGCAACCGGTCGCCCGTGTTCGTGCGGTCGAGGCCGATCACCAGTCCGAAGCCGCCGCGCGCCGCGGCCCGGACGCCCGCCTCGGCATCCTCGATCACGGCCAGCAGCGGCGGAGGCACGCCCAACCGGCGGGCGGCCTCCACGAAGAGGGCAGGATCGGGTTTTCCGGGCAGCCCCAGGCGGGCCGCGTCGGCGCCGTCGACTCGCACGTCGAACAGGTCTGAGATTCCCGCGGCGGCGAGCACGGCAGCGCCATTGCGGCTCGAGGACACCAGTGCGCGCGGAATCCCCTCCGCGCGAAGCCGACGGATCAGGGTGACCGCGTCGGGGAAGGCGAGCACCCCCGAGACCTCGAGGAGCTCGTGGAACAGCTCCTGCTTGCGCTCGGCCAGGGCGGCCACCGTCAGCCCGGCTTCGGCCCGGTCTGCGGGCCGTGCTGCGGCCGCCGGCCCGTCGGGCGCTGTCAGGCCGCGGGACGCCAGGAAGGAACGGATGCCGTCCTCCCGCGGGCGCCCGTCGATGAAGCCCCGGTAGTCGTCGGAGTCGAACGGGCGCTGGGGGGTGGCGGAGAGGCCGGGCAGCACCTCGTCGAAGAGGGCCTTCCAGGCCGCCGCGTGCACCGACGCCATGTCGGTGACCACCCCGTCGAGGTCGAAGATGACCCCGGCGCACGCCACCCGGGGCGGTGGGCTCTCAGTCACGGGTCTCCCAACGGTCGGGGTGCTTGCGGTGCTTCGGTGCTTCGGTGGAGAGAATCGCACCTTTCCGGCCTTTCCGCACCTGACGGAGGGGATGCGGCGGGGACCGGGCGCCCGGCCCGCCCGCCCCAGTGGTTGGATGGATGCATGACCTTCCCGCCAACCAGCGTCGCCACCCACACCGACGATTTCGCCCGCTTCATCACCGCCTCCCCGTCGTCATACCACGCGGCCGCGGAGGTCGCCCGACGCCTGGACTCCGCCGGCTTCAGCCGTGTCGACGAAGCCGAGGAGTGGTCCGGTGAGGCCGGACGGCGCTACGTCGTTCGTGACGGCGCGGTCATCGCCTGGGTGCAACCGGCCGGCGCGGGCCCGACGACGCCGTTCCGCATCCTGGGCGCCCACACCGACTCGCCCGGGTTCAAGCTCAAGCCGAAGCCGACCATCGGGGCCCACGGATGGCTGCAGGCCGGCGTCGAGGTCTACGGCGGCCCACTGCTCAACTCCTGGCTCGACCGCGAGCTCGAGCTCGCCGGCCGGCTGACCACCATCGACGGCTCCGAGCACCTGGTGCGCACCGGACCGTTCTGCCGCATCCCACAGCTGGCCATCCACCTCGACCGTGATGCCAACACGGGCCTCACCCTCGACCGGCAGCGACACCTGACCCCGGTCTTCGGTGTGGGGGAGGCCGGCCAGGCCGACCTGGTCGGGCACCTTGCCGGACTCGCCGGGCTGCGGGGTGAAGAGGTCGCGGGGTACGACATCCTCACCGCCGACACGGCGGCCCCCGCCCGGTTCGGCCTGGACGACGCACTGTTCGCCGCCGGCCGGATGGACAACCTGTCCTCGGTGCATGCCGGCCTGGTGGCGCTGCTCGCCGCGCCGGAGCCCAGTGATCAGATCCTGGTGTTCGCGGCCTTCGACCACGAGGAACTCGGTTCCCAGACCCGCTCCGGCGCGAGCGCACCGCTGCTCGACGACATCCTGACCCGGATCGGGGCGGGGCTCGGGGCATCCGTCAGTGAGCGGTTGCGTGCTTACGCCGGTTCGTGGTGCCTATCGGCCGACGCCGGTCACTCCGTGCACCCCAACTACCCGGAGAAGCACGACCCGGCGAACCGGCCCGTGGCGGGCGGGGGGCCGTTGCTGAAGATCAACGCGACTCAGCGTTACGCGACGGATGCCGGCGGTGCGGCACTCTGGGCAGGTGTCTGTGCCCAGGCCGGCGTGGAATATCAGGAGTTCGTGTCGAACAACAACGTGCCGTGCGGCTCGACCATCGGTCCGCTGACGGCGACGAGGCTCGGCATCCGCACGGTCGACGTCGGAATCCCGCTCCTGTCGATGCACTCGGCCCGCGAACTCTGCCACGTGAACGACCCGTTCGCGCTGAGCGCGGCCATCGCGGCCTTCTTCGCGCCCGTCCGGTAGCCGTTACTCGGCTGCCGCTCGTCGCCCGTTGCCTCGTCGCCGGTTTCCTCGCCGCCGGTTTCCTCGCCGCCCGTTTCATCGCCGAACCGTGAGTTGCGCCCCTGTTTCCGTTCCGGAAACAAGGTCTTCTCACGGTTCGGCGAGGGGCACCAGGGGTAAGAGGCGGTGTTCTGCGACGGGGTCAGTGCGCGAAGGCGCCGGGGTCAGCGTGCGAAAGTGGGCTGCCGGCCGTACACCGACTCGCCGTGCCTCGACTCCACAAGATCCTGCGCGTCGGCGAGTTCGCAGTTGGACTCGTGCACGATGAGCGGCCAGACAATGCGGCGGTCGTTCCCGACGTGGGCTGTACCACCGATTCCGCACTCCCGGCAGTGGACGTTCAGGACCCAGTCGTTTTCTCTCATTCTCAGAGATTTCCTCAAATACGTCCGTGCGGCAAGGGGGTGTACCTCCGCGCCGCAGTGTGCGAGGCCCGGCGGTGTGCACGGCCCGGCATCCGGGCATCCGGACGTCCGGTCCGAGGCTAGGCGGGGTTCGCGGCGGCGAGACGTTTGATCCGGGCCCGGGCCGCGTCCTCCGAGGACGACGAGCGGCCGAGCAGGAACCGCACCGCGCCGAGCACCGCGCCCGTGGCCCAGACCGCGGGCAGCATCGACCGCCGGAGGCCGAGCAGGTCACGGTATTCGCGGGGGATCGACGCGACCGCGCCGGCGAACATGACCCGGTAGAACGGCATCATCGCGGGCCGGAGCGGGGGGTTGCGGATGAAACGCACCGCCTCGGCGACGCGCTCGTCGCTCTTGAGCACGCCGGCATCCTTGAACGCGTCGAGTTGTTGCTTCAGTTCGGCGGCCGACAGCGGCGGGTTTCGCACGCCGACCAGTTCTCCCGCCTTCGCCCATTCGCGCACGTAGCCGTCGGCGCCGCCCGGAATGGCGTCACCCCAGATCGTGTGGGACTGCAGGAAGGCGTCGGTGAAGACGATGTGCACCCAGGCCAGCAGCTCGGGGTCGCCGGCCGCATAGGGGCGTTCGATGCCCTGGGCGTCGCGGTAGGTGCCCGTCACCCGGTCATGGAAGCGCCCCACCCGGGACGATTCGAGCTCGGCCAGCTTGGTGTCGGCGAAGGTCACCGTGACCAGCCACTGGATCGTGCCGGCGAGACGCCCGAGGGGGTCCTCCTGATAGCGCGACCAGTCGTGCACGCCGGCCATGGCGCCCGGGTGCAGGGTCTGCATCAGCAGTGCACGGATGCCGGCGACCATCGTGGCCATCCCGCCGTGAACGGCCCACGAGGCCGAGCCCGGGCCGAAGAACCCCGCGTCGTCGCCGAGCTCGATCTTGTCGACCCAGTTCGGCCGGCCCTCGCTGTTCCCGGAAAATGTCACCAGGAGATGTGACCGCCAGCTGTCTACGAACCTGCCCATGGAGAGAGGCTAACCCGTGGTTGCTGGGCATCGGCTTCGAAGCTCGGCGCTGCTCCTCGAGGGTCGGGCGCGGCGTCCGGCGCCGAACCAATTCGACGGAGATTCTGATCCAAAAACAGGGTTTCAGGCGGTTTGGGCTCCATTCGGGCAAAATCTCCGTCGAATTCGTTGGGGCACTGAGGTGAGCGCCGGCCGCCGGGCAAGGGCGCGTGCAGCGAGGGTGGAGTGGATGCCCGGCGAACCAATTCGACGGAGAAACGGCTCTAAAAAGTGCGATTGCGGGTGTTTGATCCCGATTCGGGCAAAATCTCCGTCGAATTCGTTGGGGCACGGGCACGGGCACCGGCACCGGCACCGGGACCGGCACCGGGACCGGGGGCCGGTGGAACACGGGGCGGGCTCGGCGACCATGGCAGGGCGGGACCGGGTGATCTAGGCTCGGAATCACCATGCCGCCACGCTTCCTGTTTGCCGATCAGCTCGGTCCCCACTTCGATGACGGCGGACCGCTGGTGATGGTGGAGGCCGTGGGGGTGCTCGGGCGCCGCCCGTACCACCGGGCCAAGGCGCACCTGATCCTCAGCGCCCTGCGCCACCGGGCCAGGGAGCTGGGCGACCGGGTGGAATACCTCCGCGCCGATCACTACCGGGACGTTCTCACCGGTCGTGAGCTCGAGGTGATCAATCCCACCTCCTGGGGTTCCCGCGCCCTCGTGCAGGAACTCGGCGCGCACGTGTTGCCCAGCCGCGGCTTCGTCACCAGCGAAGCGGACTTCTCCGCCTGGGCGGCGGGGCGGCCGCCGTCGCGGCTGATCATGGACCAGTTCTACCGCCAGGTGCGCACCGACACGGGACTGCTGATGCGCGGCCCCGACCCGGAGGGCGACCGGTTCAACTTCGACCACGACAACCGTCAGCCGCCGCCGAAGGGCGCGGTGAGCCTGGGCCTGCCCGACCCGTATCGCCCGGTCGAGGACGACATCGACGAACAGGTGCGCGCCGACCTGGACCGGTGGCAGGCGGAGGGGCGCATCCGTCTGATCGGGGACGACGGCCCACGCCGGTTCGCGGCGACCCGCACGGAGGCGCTGGCGGCGCTCGCCGACTTCGTCGAGACGCGGCTGGGCGACTTCGGACCGTTCGAGGACGCCTCCCTGCTCGGCGACGACGCCATGGCCCACTCGCGGTTGAGCGTTCCCCTGAATCTGGGGCTGCTGCATCCGCGCGAGGTGATCGACGCCGTTGTCCTGGCCTACGAGACCGGGGGAGCGCCGCTGCAGAGCGTGGAGGCAGTCGTGCGGCAGATCATGGGCTGGCGGGACTGGGTCTGGCACCTCTACTGGCACCTCGGCGAGGATTACGTGCGGCGCAGTAATTTCCTGGATGCGCAGGTGCCGGTGCCGCGGGAGTTCCTCGAACTCGACGGACAGGGCGTGCGGGCGAAGTGCGTGAGCCACGTGCTCGACCAGGTGCGCCGCACGGGACATGCCCACCACATTCAGCGCCTGATGGTGCTCGGCAACTGGGCGCTGCAACGCGGGTACCGGCCGGCGGAACTCACCGACTGGTTCACGAACGCCTTCGTCGACGGCACGCCGTGGGTGATGCCCGCGAACGTCGTCGGGATGTCCCAGCACGCCGACGGCGGAATCGTCGCCACCAAGCCCTATGCCTCCGGTGGCGCGTACATTTCGAAGATGAGCGACTATTGCGGCTCGTGCACGTTCAACCCGAAGAAGCGACTGGGCGAGGACGCGTGCCCGTTCACCGCCGGGTACTGGGCCTTCCTCGACCGGGTGGAGCCGCGCATCCGCGGAAATCACCGGATGGCGCAGCCGCTCGCCGGTCTGCGCCGCCTCGTCGACCGGGACGAGGTCGTCGCCCAGGAGCGCGAACGCACCGACTGGTGAGGCTAAGACTGGTGAGGCTCAGAGTGGTGAGGCTCGGGCAAACGGTCAGTCGAATTCGGCCACCCGCAGGCTGAGCCACAGGGTCAGGGTGTCGTCCGCGTCATCGAGGTCGATCCCGAACAGCTCCTGAGCCCGGCGTAGGCGGTACCGGAGGGTGTTCTGATGCACCGACAGCCGGCCGGCCGTGACGGCCGAATCGCGCGAACAGTCCAGATAGGTACGCAGGGTCTTGGCGTAGTCGGTGCCCGTGCGGGCATCCGTCTCGAGCACCCGATTCGCCTGCTCGGAAACGAGCCGCGGGGTGCGGCGGAAGATCTCCGCGAGTTCGAGGAGCGTCAGCCGGCTGCGCTCGTCCCTGGCGCTCGCCACGGAGCCGGCTCCCGGGAGAGTCCCGACGAGCAGCAGCACCAGGTCGGCGTCGTGCCGCGACCGGGCGATGCCGGCCAGGGCCGAGACCACCGACCCCACGGATGCGCGCACGGTGATGCCGAATGCCGTGGCCGAGCGGCCCGCGACCCGGGCCGCCAGGGCCTCGACGCCCGTCGGGTCTGACCCGGCCGCGCCGCTGAACAGCGCGTAGACCTCGCCGCCGATCACGACGCATTCGGCGTTGTGCTGGTGGGCCTCGCACTGGATCGCGATCAGGTCGATCAGTCTCAACAGCCGCAGCTCGTCGCCGGTTGCCGCCAGATCCGGCTGGAACGCCAGCACCACGAACGGTCCGGCGGCGTCCAGCCCCAGCTGGGTGGCGAGGAGCCTGGAATCGTCTCCGCCCTCGAGCAGCCGGCGCAGCAGTTCGGCGCGCTGCTGGCGGGCCAGGTCCGCGGTGCTCCGGGCGCGCAGCAGGTGCAGCGCGGCGATGTCGGCGGCCCGTTCGAGCGCACGCAGGGCATCGCTGTCGAGGTCTGCGGCTGCGTCGACGACCCAGATCGAGCCGAGCGGCTGAACGCCGGCCCGGACGGCCACGGCCAGCCGGTCCAGGCCCGGAGGCAGGCCGGGCACCCGCACCGCACCCGGAGCCCGGAACACCGACGCATACTGCTCGGCGTTCTCCGGCAGGTCCGGCACCTGCCGGCCGAGGATGCCCTCCCGTCGATCGTCGTCGATCACCTGTCCCGGCACGGTCGAATAGGCGAGGATGTGCGTCTGGAGGTCCTCGATCGCGGTCGCACCGCCGATCAGGGCGGCGATCGCGTTGGCCAGCGCGAACAGGTCGCCGACCGGGGTGGCCGAGAGGGAGCTGTCGGCCTCACTCGCCGTGGTCAAGGCGGAATTCATGAGCGAGTCCACCTGGCGCCACTCGAGCTCGTCGTCCACGACCAGCAGGGCGATTCCCTCGGCGTCGGCGACGGCCGCGAGGGTTTCCACGCTCAACCCGAGCGACTTCACGACGACCGCGCCGAATCCCCGCCGGGCCGCGTTCCGCACGGCCTCCGCGGATTGCGGCGCGGCCGGGTGCAGACCGATGCCCAGGAGGATGCCGCTGCGCCGGCCGGTCTCGGTGCCGAGCGGGTCGTGCAGCGTCGGACTGGTCAGGGGCAGGCGGATCCGGGTCAGGTGCGAGGCGAGGCGCAGGCCGGAGCCGTCGAGAATCTGCAGCAGTTCGGCGACGCCAATGCCAATGCCCGGTCCAGGCGGATTCGATTGCATCACCCGGCAACCGTAGCGGCTTATTGTGCTGCACGACAATGAATTCACCCAAGCTTCGTGCTGGTCGACGAGGATCGAGCGCCGGGTTCTGACCACACTTGGACCATGTCCCTCAGCCTCGAAGTCAGTCCGCTCGTCCGCCAGGCGCGAGACGCGTCGGCCCGGGCGGCATCAGCGGCCCGGATCCGCGTCGTCGACGAGTCTGACCTGGATCGGCTCCGAGACGTGGAAGCCCTGCTGATCACCGTGTGGGGAACGTCGCCGCACGGAGCGCCGATCCCGACGGATCTGCTGCGCAGCATCAGCCACGCCGGCTGCAACGTCACGGCCGCGTACTCCGAGAACGGGACGCTCTGCGGGGCGGCCGCGGCGATCGTGTCGCCGGGGAACGCGTCCATGTACTCCCTGATCGCGGGCGTGCTGCCGGGCCTCGCCGACAACGGTGTCGGATTCGCCCTCAAGCAGCACCAGCGGGCCTGGGCCCTGATCCGGGGGATCGAGACCATGACCTGGACCTTCGACCCCCTGGTCAGCCGTAATGCCCGGTTCAACCTCACGAAGCTGGGGGCGCACGCCGACGAGTACCTCGAGAACTTCTACGGCCTGATGGAGGACGACATCAACGCCGGCGACCAGAGCGACCGGCTGGTCGCCGTCTGGCCTTTGACGAGCCGCGAATCCGTCGCCTGCAGCGAGGGCGTTCCCCTGGCCACCGTCCTGCCCGGCTTCGGCCCCGCCGACGTGCGCGGCATCGGGCCCGACGGCCGGCCGAGCGTCGCCGAGAGCGCCGGCTCACTGTGGTGCCGCGTGCCCACCGACATCGTCGCCCTCCGCGGCCGCGATCCGGAGCAGGCAGCGGCCTGGCGGGCGAGCGTGCGGGACATCTTCAGCACCGAATTCGGCCGGGGCCGTTCGGCCGTCGGAGTCACCCGAGGCGGCTGGTACCGGCTCGAAACAGGAGGACAGCAATGAGAATCGAGAACATCGAACTGCGCAGGGTCACCCTGCCCCTGGTGAGCCCGTTCCGGACATCGTTCGGAACGGCCACCGAACGGGAGACGACGCTGGTGCGGGTGAGCACCGCCGACGCCGAGGGGTGGGCCGAGTGCGCCGCCGAACCCGACCCGCTGTACAGCTCCGAGTTCCTCGACGGCTGCGACCTCGTCCTGCGTGACCACCTGATCCCGAGGCTCCAGGCGCTCGGCGACCGTTTGACGGCCGAGCACGTTGCCACGGCCCTGGCGCCGGTGAAGGGGCATCCGATGTCCAAGGCCGTGCTCGAAACGGCCATTCTCGACGCCCAACTCAAGGAAACCGGGGTGTCCTTCGGCGGTTACCTGGGTGCGGTGCACGAGACCGTGCCCGCCGGCGTCTCCGTGGGAATCATGGACTCGATCGAGGAACTCCTCGAAGCCGTGGGCGGCTACCTCGACGAGGGCTACCTGCGGATCAAGCTGAAGATCGAACCCGGCTGGGACCTCGTCCCGGTCCGCGCCGTGCGGGAACGCTTCGGCAACGACATCCTGCTGCAGGTGGACGCCAACACCGCGTACACGCTCGCGGATGCCCGTCACCTCGCCCGACTCGATCCCTTCGACCTGCTCCTGATGGAGCAACCCATGGCCGAAGACGACATCCTGGGGCACGCGGCCCTGGCGAAACTGATCAAGACCCCGATCTGCCTCGACGAGTCCATCGAGTCCGCCCGAGACGCCGCCGCGGCGATCACTCTCGGCGCCTGCAGCATCATCAACGTCAAGCCCGCGCGGGTCGGCGGCTACCTCGAGGCCCGCCGCATCCACGATGTCGCCGCGGCGCACGGGGTTCCGGTCTGGTGCGGGGGGATGCTGGAGACCGGCATCGGCCGGGCCGCGAACGTCGCGCTCGCCGGACTGCCGAACTTCGTGCTGCCGGGGGACACCTCCGCATCGAATCGTTACTATGCGCAGGACCTCACCGCCCCCTTCGTGCTGGAGGATGGTCACTTGCGCGTGCCCACGGGTCCCGGCATCGGCGTCGAGGTGCTGCCCGATGTGCTGGCCGACCTCACCACCTCCACGGTGGACATCGCCTTCTAACCCCCCCCGAACATCCTGGACGCACCCGGTCCCGGCCAGCCCGAGCAACACCCCAGTCTGGAGAGCACGAATGAACACTGAAAAACGCACCGGTCCGTCGTGGCTGATGGTGGCATCGATCGGGATCGCGGCGACGCTGGCGCTCTCCGCCTGCGCCACCGCCGACGCGGCGCCGTCCACCGAGAAGGCGCCGTCGACCGCCGACGTGGATGCGACGGCCGCCGCAGCCCTGCCCGCGAAGTACAAGGACGCCGGCATCATCAAGGTCGCCTCCGACATCCCGTTCCCGCCGATGGAGATGTTCGACGAGAACCAGAAACTGACCGGTTTCGACTACGACCTGGCACAGGCCATCGGCGCGAAACTCGGCGTCACGATGGAACTGCAGACTCAGGCCTTCGACAGCATCATTCCGTCCCTGCAGTCCGGCAAGCACGACGTGATCATGTCGGGGATGAACGACACCCCCGAGCGCCAGGTGACCGTCGACTTTGTCGACTACCTCCACGCCGGCTTCTCCATCCTCGTTCCGGCCGGCAACCCCAACAAGATCGCGACCGTTCTGGACCTGTGCGGCCAGGAAGTCGCGGTGCAGAAAGCCACCGTGCAGGCCGAGATCCTCCGCGGCTACGACAAGCAGTGCACGGATGCCGGCCCCGGCCCGATGAAACTCTCCGAACTGCCGCTCGAGACCGACGTGCAGACCGCCGTGCGGGCGGGCAAGGCCGTCGCGGACGTGGTGGACTCCGCCGTGGCCTCCTACGCCGCGCAGACCGCGGGCGACGGGAAGTTCTTCGAGGTCGTGCGCGACCCGGCCAACCCGGCCGGCTACGACCCGGTGTACACCGGCATCGGCGTGCTGAAGAAGGATGCCGCGCTGAGCAAGGCGCTCATGCTCGCGCTGGATTCGGTGATCGCGGACGGGTCGTACGCCAAGATTTTGGGCAAGTACGACATGAGCGACTTTGCCGTTGACGCGGCCGGAATCAACCTCGGGTCCTGAGCGTTGGCGCACGCGACACTGGCGACCCCGGTCGGGGCCGGGCCGGCCACCCAGATCGATCCTGACGACATCGTCGCGGTTCCGCTGCGGCATCCGTGGCGCTGGTTCCTCGCCGTCTTCCTGCTGATCGGCTTCGTCAGCCTCGGGATCTCCCTCTGGCAGAACGAGAACATCAACCACCCCACCATCACCGAGTTCATCTTCAACCCGCGGATCCTAAGCGGCGTCGTGCTGACCGTGGTCCTCACGGTCGTCGCGATGCTGGTGTCCACGGTTCTAGGGGTGCTCCTGGCCGTGATGCGGCTCTCGAACAATCCGGTGATGAACACGCTGGCCTGGCTGTACGTCTGGGCGTTCCGCGGCACCCCGCTGCTGATCCAGATCGTCTTCTGGGGCTACCTCGGCCTGCTCTACGCGCAGATCTCGGTGGGCATCCCGTTCACGGACTTCACGATCTTCTCCATGGAGACCAACACCCTGATTCCGGCGCTAACGGCGGGGCTGCTCGCCCTGACCCTGAACCAGGCGGCCTACTCGGCGGAGATCGTGCGCTCGGGCATGCTCTCGGTCGACGAAGGCCAGTACGAGGCGGCGTACTCGGTGGGAATGAGCCCGGTGTTCACCCTGTTCAAGGTGGTGCTGCCCCAGGCCATGCGGGTGATCATCCCGCCGATGGGCAACGAGACGATCTCGATGCTGAAGAACACCTCGCTGTTGTCGGTGATCGCGGTGCTGGAGCTGTACACGGTCGCCACCCAGATCTCGTCGCAGAACCTTCGCCAGGTCGAGCTCCTGCTCGTGGTCAGCTGCTGGTACCTCTTCCTCACCTCGGTGCTGTCGATCCCGCAGTACTACCTGGAGCGGTATTACGGGCGCGGCAAGGCCCGCACCCTGCCGCCCACGCCCTTCCAGCGGGTGCGCGCCCTGCTCGGACGCCGCCCGATCACCGTTCGCCGGACCGAAAGCCAGGACGCCTCATGACCATCGAAGCTCCCGCCTCAGCGCCCGTCTCAGCGCCCGTCGAACCGTTGCTGAGCGCGCTCAAGGTGCGCAAGAGCTACGGCGGCGTCGAGGTGCTCAAGGGCATCTCCCTCGCCGTTAACCCCGGCCAGGTGATGTGCTTGCTCGGGCCGTCCGGGTCCGGCAAGTCGACCTTCCTTCGCTGTATCAACCACCTGGAGCGCATCGACGGCGGCCGGATCTCGGTCAACGGTGAGCTCGTCGGCTATGCCCAGCGCCGGGACCGGATCTTCGAGATGAACCCGCGGGAGGTCGCCCGTCAGCGCCGTGGGATCGGGATGGTCTTCCAGCGCTTCAACCTGTTCCCCCACATGACCGCCCTGGAGAACATCACGGCCGCTCCGATCGGGGTGCGCCGCATCAACAAGCAGAAGGCCAGGGACCGCGGGCTGGAACTCCTCGACCGGGTCGGCCTCGCCAATCTGGCCCAGTCCTATCCCGCCCAGTTGTCCGGCGGCCAGCAGCAACGCGTCGCGATTGCGCGCGCGCTGGCGATGGACCCCAAGCTGCTCCTGTTCGACGAGCCGACGAGCGCCCTCGACCCCGAGCTGGTCGGCGATGTTCTCGACGTGATGCGCACCCTGGCGTCCGACGGGATGACGATGGTCGTCGTGACGCACGAGATCGGGTTCGCCCGGGGCGCCGCCGACGTCGTCGTCTTCATGGACGGCGGTGTCGTGGTGGAATCCGGACCGCCAGAAGTGGTGCTGGACAACCCGCAGAGCGCGCGCACCAAGGCGTTCCTCGACAGCGTTATGTAGGCGACTGCGACGGCGACGGCGCGGCGACCGGCCCATCGGGGCGCGGCGCGGCGCGGCCCGGCCTGGCCGCGGCGACACCTCGACCTGCGCGGCGACCCGGGGTACCGTGACAGTGGCTGCGGCCCCCGCGGCCGGAAGCCGGAGCCACTATGTCCTCCCTCACCAACTACGGCCAGGCCATCGCCTCGACGACGGTCGCGCTCCTGCAGATGCTCTCCTCGCCGCCGATCGGGCTGGAGGTCACCGCGTACCCGCTCAACGCACCGCGCACGGGCGTGTCCGGCCCGTCCGTCAACCTGTTCCTCTACTACGACAGCCTGATCACCTATCGAGAGGAAACCCAGCGGGGTCCCAGCCGCGTGATCGCGGAGCTGCACTACCTGGTCAGCGCCTACCCCGGCGACGACGGCGACACGGATGCCGGCAGCCACCGGGCATTCGGCACGGCGCGGGCGGCCATCGAGCGCCACCCCGTGCTGAGCGTGCCGCTGGGGTCGGCCGACGTCCTGCAGGTCTGGCTGTCGCCCTCGCCGCTGACCACGGAGGTTCTCACCGCACTCTGGGCGGCCGCTGCCGAGCCACTCCGGCTCTCCTTCGCCGTGATGGCCTCCTTCACCCTGGACGCGTCCGAACGGGTCGCGGTCGTCGGAACCGTGCGCGACGTGGTGAAGCTGGCCGGCGCGGGAGCCATCGCGGTGCTCACGGGAGCGGACGCCGCGGGGAAGGCCGAGGCCGCCGCATCCGTCGCCCGGGAACTGGGCAAGCCGCTGGTGACCGTTCCCGTCACGGACATCGTCGGGGCCACCCTGGCCGAGACCGAGGAGAAGCTGACCCGGCTGTTCGAACAGGCGGAGCACCGCGGGGCCGTCCTGCTGATCGAGGAAGCCGACGCGGTGTTCGGGGTGCGTCCCGAGGTGCTCGATGTCGACGACCCGTACGCCGGGCTGGACATCGGGTCGGTCCTGGACCAGCTCGGGCATGCGCCCAGCGTCGTGATCATCGGGTTAGGTCATCTGGCCAGCGACGAGCTGGCGGACCGGGCGAAGGTCGAGGTGCGGTTCCCGGCCGAGGAAGGGTCGGCTGCTGCTCGGACCTCGGGTTGAGCGCATCCGGCGCGTTGACCACGTCGAGCGAGAGCAGCACCAGCACCAGTTCGAGCAGGCCGAAGCCGAAATAGACGGCCTGCAGGACACTGAACGGGATGATCACCATCTGCACGAACACCCAGATCAGCAGGCCGAACCCGGCCGCCGCGGCCGCTGCCGCCGCCGCCCGGCCGTTGCGGCGCCACAACAGCAGGAACGCGGCGAGGTGGGTGCCGCCGACCACCAGGAACAGGATCAGGCCGGGCACCAGATATGAGTCGAAGGGGGTGCCGGCCAGGTACTCCGGCGGGGGCGTGATGCCGAGCCCGCCGATGGCCGGCCCCAGGATCAGGGCCAGTCCGCCCGCGAACGAGGTGACGGCCAGGAAGGACTGGAGCACCAGGAGTGATCGGCGCCAGATCATGATGTGCCTCGATTCTTCAGATAAATCCAGTGAACAGTGAACCCCTCTTCGCGCCCGGTGGCCACCCGGGGGAGCGGGCACCCTACGCTGGCAGGATGCCTTCGTTCCGCATCACCCTGATCATCGGGGCGCTCCGCCCGGGCGTCACCCCGGACTCCGTTCTGCCCGGCATGACGGCCGCGGCCGCCGAGTTGACGACCGTGGAGGCCTCCGACCTGGCCGTGGTCGCCGGATCGGCGCGGGCGACGGTCAGGTTCACGGCGAATGATACGGGCATGGCTCTGCGGGTCGGCCGCCAGGTCGTCGCGGCGACCCAGGCCAGAGCCGAGCCGTTGTCGTGGCAGGTGACCGAGCGGGTCAAGGCCCGCTGGTACCCGGTGCGCTAGAGCCGCACGGCGTCGACTGTGACGGCGCCGCCGACAGGACGACGGCTTCGCGGCGCTGTTCCGGGCGGGCCGGCGCGATGATGGTGGGCCGGTGCCCGTCGTCCGAGACGGCGTCCCGGGCACCCAGAACCTGGCAGCGCCGGGTGCCCTCCCGCCACCAGAGTGACGCCGTCCAGGCGCAGAGCAGGGCGTCGATCAGGTCTTCGCGGTGCTTGTAGGCCGTGTCGAGCAGGGGCGAGGCCGTCGTGATCAGGGCGTCGGAGACGGGATGCGAGCCCAGATCGAGCGGCGGGGTGGCGCCGGTGAGCCCCCACATCCGCTGGATCAGGTCATCGCAGACGATCGCCCGCTCGGTGCGGCGTTCCCCGAGCGGAAGCGAGGTGCCCATGCGTTTGTACCGGGGACGCCTGTCGGAGTAGCCCAGCTCCTCCGCGCCGACCAGGGTCGTGTACGGGTAGCACTCGAAGAAGCTCGCGGCGGCCGGCGGCACCGCGGAGAGGCCGTCAGTGTAGGTCCAGCCCGCGGCCTCGAGCCGGCGCCGCACCGCGACCCCGGCGAGCCAGGGGAGACCCAGGTTGGAGGCGTTCGCGGCGACGTGCCAGCGACCGTAGCGGCTGCCGGTCTCCCGCTCGCAGAGTCGCATGCCGGAGGGGTTGTCGACCACGAGGGGCGCGTCGATGGCGAGGACGGCCCCCGGTTCCCACATCCGTTCGATCCACCGCACCACGGCATCCGTGCCGCGGGCCCAGCCGGCGTCGAGCACGCGCCCGTTCTCGTCGACGCAGGCGAGGCCGGATTCGTTGGCCTGTTTCGTGGCGCTGCCCTCACCCCAGGCCAGATCCACTCCGAGGAAACGTGTCATGGGTCATGACTAGCACACGGTCATGACCAGCACAGGGCCGTGACCAGCACAGGGCCGTGACCAGCACAGGGCCGTGAACGGCGCTGCGGGCGCGGTGGCCGATTCATCGGTCAGATCAGACCGCGCAGCAGCTCCTCGACGCTGACGCCGAGCGTGGCTGCGCGCCGGGTCAGGCGGGCGTGCGCCTCCGGAGAGAGCTCCAGCGACACTGTGTGCGAGCCGGCCGGCTCGTCGTCGAACGCGAAGAGCTCCGGATGCGCCGGCCCGGCCGGCGGCTTCCGCGCGGCCGGCAGAGCGGTCACGGCAGCCGGCTTCGTGGCCGGTGCGGTCAGGGCCGGCCGTCGCGGCGGCGGGGCGTCGCCCGCCCGCACCCAGCCGGGGCCGGGGTTGATCGGAGCACTGCGTTGGAATGCCTCTGACACGGCGCGGGCGCGGGTGTCCGCGGCCTCGTTGAGGGGATGGTTCGCGTGCCCCTTGACCCACTCGAACCGGTATTTGCGCCCCTTCAGGGCCTCATCGAGTTCCTGCAGCAGGTCGAGGTTCATCACCGGCTTGCCGTCCGCCTTGCGCCAGCCCTTCGCCTTCCAGCCGCGCATCCACTTGGTGATGGAATTGATCACGTACTGGCTGTCGCAGAGCACGAGCAGGTCGTCGTCCAGGTGCGCGGTGGCCCGGAACAGCTCGAGCACGGCCTTGAGCTCGCCCTGGTTGTTGGTGGCGTGCTTCCACCCGCCGGCGGCCCAGCAGGAATCGTCGACGAACCAGGCCCAGCCGGCGGGGCCGGGGTTGCCGAGAGCGGAGCCGTCTGCGGCGGCGATGATAGTCATACGGGCCTTTCGTGGTGCCGGCTTCTGCGGGACCCGTCTAGTCTGCCATCGTGACGAGGGGCCCAGCCCAGCCTCGCGGCTCAGGTTAGGGCCGCCGGCGCAGGCTACAAGCTCCGCCGGCGTCGCTAACCTGCGCCACGAGGCCCGACCACGGGTGCGGGCGGCCATCGTGACGCGGGGCTGCTATTCGCTGATGCAGGCTCCGGAGGACACGGGCGCACGCAGCGCCGCGGCCTGCTCCACCACGGGGTCGACCTCTTCCATGGCGAGGGCGTAGCCGAGGTTGGCGGTCACCGTCGACTTCGCGAAGATGACACCGGAGACGAGACCGGCCTCGCTCAGCAGGGGGCCGCCCGATTCGCCGTGCTGCACATCGGCGGCCAGCGTGTAGATCTGCCGTTGGGAGGGGTCCTGGCCGTAGATGTCGGCCACCAGGGCGGGCGCGACCGCGACCACCTCCGCGGGCCCGGACTCGAACGGGCCGCCGAAGGGATAGCCGTCGCTGACGGCCGGGCTGCCCGGCGCGAGGTTGTCGCCGAGCGGCAGCGGAGGAGCGTCCAGGCCGGAGACGGCGATCACGGCGAGGTCGACGCTCGGGTCGAAGTAGACGACCTGACCCGGCCTGGCGTTGCCGTCGGGGGTCTCGACGACGGGTTCGGCCACGCCGGCGACGACGTGGGCGTTGGTCAGGACACGGTCGGGGGCGATCACGAAACCGCTGCCCGACTGGTTTTGCCCGCAGGCGTAGGCGGTGCCGGTGATCTTCACCACGGATGCCTGTGCCGCGAGCAGCGCGTCGCTGTCCGTTCCCATGCTGGGGAGCGTGGGGGCCGGGCCGTTGAAGGCCTCGATCACCCGGGGGATGCCCTCGGTCACGACGACGGAGCGCAGCTGGGTGAGCAGCGTCCTGACCTGGTCGGGCGTGAGGGAGTCGATCGTGCGGATCACGCTCGAGGAGGCGATCGCCGGGGACAGCACGGGCACCCCGAGGGAGCCGATGCTGAAGGCGATCATGGAGGCGACCAGGGCGGAGACCGTGAGAGCGGCTCCGGCGCCGAAGACGCGGTCGACGGCGTGGAGCCTGGCGCGGGCGCGGCGCGGGCGGAGCGCCCGGCCGATCGCTCCCCCCAGGGAGAGCCCGCCGAACAGGAGCAGGGCCGCGGTCGCGAGCGTGGCCGCCGTGCGCCACTCGGCGGCGGGGACCCAGGAACCCACCAGCGGAACGAAGAAGTAGGCGGCGACGGCGCCGCCGACGAGGCCGGCGATGCCGCTCAGGCTGCCGATCAGACCGCTGCGAAAACCGGAGACGAGGTAGCCGACGAGCACGAGCAGGAGGGTGAGGTCGAGGATGGTGGTGATCGGCATCCGTGGACCTCGTTCGCTAGTCGGTGTGCTGCTTCCCCCACCGGCCGCATCTGTCATCACAGCGTACGTCGTCGGCGGTCGGGTTTGCTGAAGGAAGCCTCCACAGGCGGCGGAGCCCGGAGTTCTTCACCGGTCCCGGGCGGCGCCGTGCCGTGCCGCCGGCCAGGGCAAGGGTTGTCCCATGAATCGGACAATCGTCAAGACCAGGGAAGCCCACGACTTCCTCGCGCTCGTGCCTCAGCTGGCCGGGTTCCTGCCCGAGAACAGCCTGGTGCTCGTCGCCTTCCGCGGCAACCGAACCTGCGGAGCGATGCGCTTCAACCTTCCTGAACCCGACTCCTCCCGTTCCGTGCTGGGACGAGTCGTCTCGTCGCTCATCGGCACGCTCTGCAAGATCCCCGGGGTGGATGCGGTCGTCCCGGTCGTCTACAGCGATGAGCCCATCGCGAGCGTGACCGGCCTGCCCCAGGAACGATTCGCGGAGGTCCTCTCTGCACGCGCACGCCTGTGCGGGTTCCTGGTTCGGGACTCGCTCTGCGTGGCACCCGATGGATGGGGGTCCTACCTCGACCCCGACTGCCCGGCCGGCGGGCATCCGTTGAGCGCCATCGCGGCGTCCGAGGTCAACCGGTCCATTCCCGCCGAGGCGCGCCTCGACCTCGCCACCCTGCGAAGCCGGGCCGACCTGCCGCGGGTCGACCCGGCGCGGAAGGCTCGGGTCGGCCGCAGGCTGGCCAGGTACCAGCGGCTCGGGAGCTCCGCGCAGACCGTGCCGGAACTGCTCGACCTGGCCGGCGACATCATCGACCCGGTCGCCACCGCCGAGGCCGCGCTCGGCTTCGATTCGGAGAACCTCGCCGTGGAGGAAGCCGCCGCGTTGCTCTTCCTCGTGCAGGGACCGGCCTGCCGGGACCAGATGATGCTGCAATTCGCGTTCGGGGAATCGGTCGGGCGCCGAACCTTCGCGCTGAATCTGCACTACGCGGCCCTGCAACGCGCCACCGGGCGCAGCCTCGACGACCTCGTCGCCGAGGAATGCGCGGCATCCGACGTGCCCGATGTGCCGGACGCGCGGGAGACCAGCGACTACATGCTCGGTCTCACGGACGAACGCCCGGACCCCGGCCGAATCGAGCGGGCCGTCCGGCTGCTGAAGGCTGTCGTCGCGCTGGCGCCTCGCGCGTGCCGGCCGGCACCGCTCTGCATGCTGGCGTGGCTCTCCTGGGCGATGGGCCGCGGGTCGGTCGCCGGCATCTTCATCGACCAGGCGCGTTCCATCGACCCCGGTTACGGCATGGCCGAGCTGCTCGACACGGTGGTGTCGAGCGGACACCTGCCGGACTGGGCGTTCGCCGTGCCGCCGGACGAGACCTCAGAAAAATGACCGGGACGCCCTGGCCGTGAAGTCAGGGCGTCCCGGTCGGGTGCTTGCCTAGAGGTACTTGGGTGCCTCGGAGAGCACGCCGTGCAGGATATCGCCGATCTCGCTGAACTCGGCCGGGCCGATGGTGAGCGGGGGAGCGAGCTGCACGACGGGGTCTCCGCGGTCGTCGGCGCGGCAGTAGAGCCCGGCCTCGAACAGTGCCTTGGACAGGTAGCCGCGCAGCAGGCGCTCGGACTCGGCGTCGTTGAAGGTCTCCTTCGTCACCTTGTCCTTGACCAGCTCGATCCCGAAGAAGTAACCCTCACCGCGCACGTCGCCGACGATCGGCAGGTCGAGCAACTTCTCCAGTTCGGCGCGGAAGAGCGGCGAGTTCTCGCGCACGTTCTCGTTGAGCTTCTCCTCCTCGAAGATGTCGAGGTTGGCCATGGCCACCGCAGCGGACACCGGGTGCCCGCCGAAGGTGTAGCCGTGGTAGAAAGTCGTGTCGCCGTGCTTGAAGGGCTCGTAGATGCGGTCGCTGATGATGGTGGCGCCGATCGGCGAGTATCCGCTGGTCATTCCCTTGGCGCAGGTGATCATGTCCGGTTCGATCCCGAAGGTCGTCGACGCGAACATGTTGCCGATTCGTCCGAAGGCCGTGATGACCTCGTCGGCCACCAGCAGCACGTCGTACTGGTCGCAGATCTCGCGTACCCGCTTGAAGTAGCCGGGGGGCGGCGGGAAGCAGCCGCCGGAGTTCTGCACGGGTTCCAGGAACACTGCGGCCACGGTCTCCGGCCCCTCGAACTGGATCATCTCTTCGATCCGGTTGGCCGCCCACAGGCCGAACTTCTCCAGGTCGTCGCCCAGACCGGAGCCCATCTCATCGGCCCGGTAGAAGTTCGTGTTCGGCACCCGGAACCCGCCCGGGGTGACCGGTTCGAACATCTCCTTCATCGCGGGGATGCCGGTGATGGCCAGGGCGCCCTGCGGTGTGCCGTGGTAGGCCACGTTGCGCGAGATGACCTTGTGCTTGGTCGGGCGGCCCTGCAGCTTCCAGTAATACTTCGCGAGCTTGAAGGCCGTCTCGACGGCCTCGCCGCCGCCGGTGGAATAGAACACACGGTTCAGGTCGCCGGGGGCGTGGGAGGCCAGTCGGTCGGCCAGCTCGATCGCGCTCGGGTGGGCGTAGGACCAGATCGGGAAGAAGGCGAGTTCCTCCGCCTGTTTCGCGGCCGCCTGCGCGAGGCGCTTGCGGCCGTGGCCGGCCTGGACGGTGAACAGGCCGCTCAATCCGTCGATGTACTTCTTGCCGTTGGAGTCCCAGATGTGGTGACCCTGGCCCTTGGTGATGATCGGCACGCCGTGGCCGGCTTCGAGCACCGACTGGCGCGAGAAGTGCATCCAGAGGTGGTCCTTCGCCTTCTGCTGCAGGGTGGCGTTCTCGGCATCCGTGTAGACGCGAGGTGTCGCCGTCTCGTCGGTCTGAGCGATGGGTGCTGTGATAGTCATTTTTTACCGTGTTCCCCAGTTGTAGAACTGCTTGTGGAGTTTGAGATAAACGAATGTCTCGGTGGAGGAAACCCCATCGAGACTGCGGATCTGTGAGTTGAGCAGGGTGATGAGTTCGTCGTCGTCCTCGCAGACGACTTCGACCAGAAGATCGAACGAACCGGCCGTGAGCACGACATAGTCGACGGCCGGGATGGCGGACAGCTGCTCGGCGAGAACCCGGGTGTCCCCGGTGGCACGGATGCCGATCATGGCCTGGCGGTAGAAGCCCAGCTGCATCGGGTCGGTGACTGCGACCACCTGCATGACCCCGGCATCCGTCAGCTTCTGAACGCGCTGGCGCACGGCCGCTTCGCTCAGGCCGACCGCCTTGCCGATTTCGGCATACGATCGGCGGCCGTCAGCCTGGAGCTGCTCGATGATCTTCTTCGAGACATCGTCCAGTTGTGCCGTCTTGCCCGCAGCGTTGCGTCCGATTAGAGCCATTCAGCGATTATGACAGCGAGAACACCCTCAGGCAAGCGATTCCGCAGAAAATCAGCTCGAAAGCGACGGAATCGAATGAGAAAGGCCTGGTTTCGTCTGGTTGGGTTTCGGTCGGTCGCCGTTAGGATAAACCCGTCGACGTGGTGCCGTCGGCGATTTGCACCCGGTACCCGGTGCCCGGTGCACTCAACGGAAGGTGGCCTGCCGTGGGACGCGTCGGTTACGAACTTCTGCCCGGACAGGCAGCCGACTGGACCTTTGTGGTGGGGCGCGGCTTCATGGCCGCCCTGCCCGCGGCCACCCCGTCCGGCATCATCGCCACCCTGAACGCGCTGGTAAGCGCACCCCAGGTGGAGGCCGAGGACATCGTCGCGCTCCTGCCGCTGGGTGGCGGGGACGCGGTCGAGAGCTTCGCGGTCATCGTGCAGCGGGCGCCGACGGATGAGGACGGCATCCCGGTGTCCGTGATCGTCCGCGGCGAGGTCGCGGTCGATGTGTTCTCGGTCGGCGGGTCGCGACGGTTCACGGCCGGCGGCATCCGTCCCTGGCACCTCGCGGACTTCCGCGCCGTGATCGGGCTGGCCGTCGGTTCGCCGGAGCGATCCGCCCCCCGGTTGGACCGGCTCGAAGCGGGCCGGGATTTCGGCGTGGGCACGGTTCTGGCGCGCACCCTGTTCTGGTCGCTGGCGGACCTCGCCCAGAGCGAGGAATCGACGCTCATCCGGGTGCCCCGCCCCGATGCGGGCGCGGACGCCGATACCGTCCTGCATCGGCCGACCCTGCCCGCGCCCGCCCCGCAGCCCCAGGCCGAGCCTGCCGACGGGCCCCGGGGCGCGCCCGCCGACCGGCCCCGGTGCGGGTTCCGGCTGCCGGACGGCCAGGAAATCCGCCTGGACACGGTCTGCCAGCTCGGCCGTCGGCCGCGCCCACCGCGCATTCAGCGGTCCGTTCCGGTTCGGCTCGTCACCGTCGCCTCCCCGACCTCCGCCGTCTCCGGAACGCACCTGGAAATAGGGCAGGAGGGGGAGTCGGTGGTGGTCACCGACCTCGGCTCCACCAACGGCACAATCGTCACCGCGCCCCGGGGCCGCGGGCAGCGGCTGCGCCCCGGCGAGTCGCTGGTGGCGCTGCCCGGTACAAAGGTGGACATCGGGGACGGTAATATCATCGAGATCCTCCCCGCGAGCGGCATCACGCCGACTCAGTAAGCGCACGCCGATTTCGGAAGGCACATCCGTGACCCAGATAGGTCAAGGTTCGACCGGCTTCACGGTCGTTCTCCCGTCGGTGCAGAAGACGGTGACCCTGGCCTGGGCCGCCCTCACCGACACCGGGCACCGCCGCCAGGTCAACGAGGACAGCCTCGTCGCCGAACCTCCCGTCTTCGCCGTCGCTGACGGCATGGGCGGCCATTCGGCCGGCGACGTCGCCAGCGCCGCGGTGGTCACCCGGCTCGCCGAACTCGCCGGGACCGACCACCTCGAAGCGGAAGCGATCAACTTCGCCCTCGGCCTCTCGGTCATCGACATGGCCGCCGGCGAAGGCGTGACCGACCTCGGCACCGGAACCACGGTGACGGGCGTGGCAATCGGCATCGTGTCCGGCGCACCCCAGTGGATCGTCTTCAACATCGGCGATTCCCGGGTGTACCAGCTCACCTCCGGCGTGCTCGAACAGGTCACCACCGACCACTCCGTTGTGCAGGAACTCGTCGACGCGGGACGCATCACGCGGGACGAAGCCGACGTGCACCCGCACGGCAACATCGTCACTCGGGCCGTGGGCTTCCACGAACCGCCCGTTCCCGACTACCGCATCCGCCCGCTGCAGGCCGGAATGCGCCTGCTGATCTGCTCCGACGGCCTGACCAAGGAGCTCACGGCGTACGGCATCCGTCATTTCCTCATTTCCAACCCGCGGGCGGATGACGCGGCGGAGGCACTCCTGGACGCGGCCCTCGACAACGGCGGTCGGGACAACGTCACCGTGATCGTGCTCGACGTTCTCGCCGTCGAAGACTCCTCAGCAACCGAAGACACCGCAGCAGCCGAAGGGTCCGTACCCCCAGAGTTGGGGTGATTCCCCGGCCCCGGTTCGGGAAATCCCGTGCCTAGACTTAAAACCACGCCCGTCGATAAACCCGGTCGCCGGCATGGGTCCACGCACGAGATGCATCGATGACACGGGAGGCGACAATGGCCAGACGCTTACCGTCGACGCCCCCGAACCTGCCCGGGTTCTCCTACCTGCGCGTGCTCGGTTCCGGCGGTTTCGCCGACGTCTTCCTTTATGAGCAGAACATGCCCCGGCGTCAGGTCGCGGTCAAAGTGCTGCTGGCGGAGATCGTCAACGACCACGTTCGCCAGCTGTTCCAGGCCGAAGCCAATCTGATGGCCCAGCTCAGCTCGCATCCGTCCATCCTGACGGTCTTCCAGGCGAGCGTCTCCGCCGACGGGCGACCGTATCTGGTGATGGAGTACTGTTCCTCCACCCTCAGTCAGAGCTATCGCGTCGAAGCGCTCTCGGTGCCGGAGACCCTGCGGGTGGGAATCAAGATCGCCAGCGCCGTCGAAACGGCGCACCGGGCCGGAGTGCTCCACCGGGACCTCAAACCCTCCAACATCCTCGTCACCGCGTACGGACACCCGGTGCTGTCCGACTTCGGAATCGCCGCCACGCTCGGCGAGGCCGAGAATTCCGACGCGATCGGGCTCTCCATCCCCTGGTCGGCGCCCGAGGTGCTGCTGAACGAGATCTCCGGCTCGGTGGCCTCCGAGGTGTGGTCGCTCGGCGCCACGCTCTACTCCCTGCTGGCCGGCCGCTCGCCGTTCGAATTGCCCGGTGCGGACAACGGCTCGGCCCAGATCATGGGCCGGATCCAGAAGGCCGGGATTCCCCCGCTGAACCGCACCGATGTGCCCGGCCGGCTCGAACTGATCCTCGCCAGGGCGATGTCCCGGCGCCCGGAACTCCGGCAGCCCAGCGTGCTGGAACTCATCCGTGAGCTGCAGTCGGTCGAGGCGGAGCTGGGGCTCGCGCAGACCCGCCTCGAGGTCGCGGTGGACGACTGGGCGACGAGCACGCTCGCGGACCAGGACGACAAGACCCGGATCACGGCCATCAACTCGATCGACGCCTACGCCGGGCGCCGGCGCCGGAAGCCCGTCCCGGCCGGCGCCGCACCGCGGTCCACGACCAGGGCCGGAACGGGCAGCGGCACACCGGGGGACACCGTGACGACCCTGCCCCGCACGCGCAAGCGAGCGCTCACGCTCGTGGCGCTGCTCACGGCGGCGGTGCTCATCCTCGGGCTGGCCGCGACGGCGGTCGCCTTCCTCATGCGCGACTCCGGGAACGCGATCCCCGGCGTCAGCGATGTGTCCGGCGAACTCCGCAACGGGACGGTCGTCTTCAGCTGGCCCGACCCGGGGGTCAGGGACGGCGACAACTTCGTGGTCGCCCTCCGCACCGGCGAGAGCAGCATCCAGCGCGGAACGGAATTCGCGGTCGACCCGCAGGGCGAGGAGCGGGTCTGTGCGACCGTGTCCGTCAGCCGGGACGGCCAGGCCGGCACTCCGAGCGGCGAGAAATGCGTCGACACCACCGGTGGCGGCCCGTGATCCGTCGGTGGCTCTCCGCCCACCGTTCCCTGTTCGTCACCACGCTCAGCGGCACCGTCGTGGTCGCCGTCATCGCCGCCGTGGCGATCGTCTCCGGCGGCTACACGGCCCAGCGCCTCGACCTCGGCGACGCCGCCGTCTGGGTGACGAACGAGACCCGGCAGGTCGTCGGTCGGGCCAACACGGCGGTGTTCGAGCTCAACACCGTCGTCACCGCCGGGAGCGGGAACCTCGATGTCGTGCAGCAGGGCGCCACCGTCCTGGTGCTCGATCGCGGCAACAGCGCGCTCGACATCCTCGACCCCGCGACCGCGGAGGTCGCCGACAGCGTGGCGCTGCCGCCCACCGCGCCCACCGTGTTCCTCGCGGGGGACCGAGCGGTGATCGCGTCGGATGGCAACGTCTGGAACGTGCCCGTCAGCCGCCTGGACGGCTTCGACGCGGCCGCGGAACCCACGCTGGCCTTCGGCGCCGGATCCGTCGTCAGCGTGGACGCCGACGGGGTGCTGTACGCGTTCACCCCGTCCACCGGCGAGCTGTCCCGGGTGGACCTGCTCACCGCCGGTACTGTCACGGACACTCTCACCCTGGCCGCGGGCGCACCGGAAGACCGCTACCAGCTGACCAGCGTCGACGACCGGTGGGCACTGCTGAACGAGTCAACCCGTCGCCTGCACCTCGAGAGCGGCGAGGTCGACCTGACCGGGATCATCCGTTCGGGGGACGGGCCACTGCTGGCCCAGCCGAGCGTGCGCGGCGACCGGGTGCTCGTCTCCCACCGGGAGGGGCTCGTTTCCGTGAGCCTCGAGGGCGGACCGCCGGCCGCGGTGGTCACCGGTCGCAGTGGGGCCGCTGCCGCCCCCGCGTCGGATGAGGCCTGCTCCTACGCGGCCTGGGCCGACGGCACCGTCTGGCGCCAGTGCGCGAACGACCCCGCCGACGGCACAACGGCCACTCTGACCGGCCTCGCCGGGGACGCCCGGCTCTCGTTCCGCCGGAACGGCACCGGCCTGGTGCTGAACGACGCGCGAGACGGCGCGGCCTGGGCGGTGCAGCAGGGCAACGAACTGATCGACAACTGGGCCGACCTGATCGACGCCGACCAAAACCAGCAGCAGGTCGAGCAGAACACGGATGACGCCACCCCGGAGTACGAGAAATCCCAGGCTCCCCCGGTCGCCGTCGACGACGAATTCGGGGCCAGGCCCGGCCGAACCGTGACGCTCCCGGTCCTGCTCAACGACTTCGACCCCAACGGCGATGTGCTGGTGATCGACGCGGTGACCCCGTTGCCGGCCGAAACCGGCCGGCTCGCCCTCGTCGGGAACACCCAGCAGGTGCAGCTCGCGCTGACACCGGAGGCCACCGGCACGGTGAGTTTCGGCTACACGATCAACGACGGGCGCGGGGGAAGCGCCTCGGCGACGGTGACTCTCACCCTGCGCGGCGACGACGAGAACTCAGCCCCCGTGCAGGCCCGCACCACCAGCACGACCGTGCGGGCGGGCGGGCGGGTGACCAGCCAGGTGCTCGGCGACTGGGTCGACCCGGACTCCGACCCCTTCTACCTGACCGCAGCGACGATCCCCGCGCCCGACCTGGTCAGCTTCACGCCGGCCGGCAGCGTCGTCTACACGGATGCCGGAACCGAGGCCGGTGCCAAACAGGTCACCCTGTCGGTCACGGACGGCCGGGACACCGGCACCGGATCGCTCTCGGTCACGGTGCGGCCGAGCGGGTCGGTCCCGATCGTCGCGGAATCCTTCGTGGTCCTGGCCACCGCCGGCAGCGAGGTCACCGTGGTGCCGCTCGAACACGCCCGCGGCGGCTCGGCGCCCCTCCGGCTGAGCAGCGTGCCGGCCAAACCCGATGCGACCATCACCGCCGACTACGACGGCGGCAGTTTCCGGTTCGAGAGCGCCGTGGTGGGCGTGCACGAGGTCGAATACGCCGTCACGGACGGCCAGCTCACCGGGACCGGTCGGATCCGGGTGGAGGTCGCCCCCGCGCCCGACGCCAACACCGCGCCGGTCACGGTGCCGCACACGGCCTTCATCCGCGGCCAGCAGGCCACCCTGGTCGATGTGCTGGCCACCGACTCCGATCCCGCCGGCGGTGTTCTGCTGGTGACCGGCACGATGGATGTCCCCGCCGACAGCGGCCTCCGGGTCGAGATCCTCGACCAGCGGATCCTGCGGGTGACCCTGACGCAACCGCTCGAGAACGCGACGGCCGTCTTCGGCTACCGCGTCAGCAACGGCCTCGCCGAGGCGACCGGCACGGTCACCGTGATCGAGATCCCGCCGCCGGCGCAGAAGCAGGCTCCCATCGCGGTGCCGGACACGGTCTCGGTGCGGGTGGGCGATGCCATCGACATCCCGGTGCTGGCCAACGACGAGCACCCGGACGGCGACACGCTCACCCTCGACCCGACGCTGGCGACCCCGCTACCGGCCGGTTCCGGCCTGCTCTTCGCCGCCGGAACGAAGCTGCGCTTCCTGGCGCCGAAGACGGCGGGGAACTTCACGGCCGTCTACCGGGTCAACGCGCCGGATGGCCAGTTCGCCAACGCCGAGGTGCGGATCGCGGTTCGGGAAGCGGACCCTGATTCGAACAACCCGCCCGTGCCGAAGACGGTGACCGCCCGCGTGCTCGCCGGCGACACGGTGAGCATCCCGATCCCGCTGTCCGGGATCGACCCGGACGGGGACTCCGTGCAGCTGGTCGGCCAGGAGACCAATCCGGAGAAGGGGTCGGTCACCATCCGTGGCGCCGATTCGATCGAGTACACGGCGGGGGAGTACTCGGCCGGCACGGACACGTTCACCTATTCGGTGGTCGACGCCCTCGGCGCCCGCGCCGTCGGCAGCGTGCGCGTGGGCATCAGCCCCCGCCTGGACGGTGCGCGGAACCCGGTCGCGGCCCCCGACGAGGTCGCCGTCCGCCCCGGCAGCACGGTCGCCGTGCGGGTGCTCGGCAACGACTCCGATCCCGACGGCGGAGACCTGACCATCACCCGGGTCGAGGCGACCGGCACCGCCGGTTCCCGCGGGCGCGCCGTCATCGACGGTGACGTCGTCTCCGTCAGAGCACCGGCGCAGGAGGGGCGCTACGGGTTCATCTACGAGATCCAGAACGCGCGGGGCGGCACGAGTTCGACCTTCCTCACCGTCGTGGTGCGCGCGGACGCCCCGCTCTCCAAACCGGACGCCCGTGACACCCACGTGGCACTCTCCGATGTGCTCGACGCCCGCGGCACGATCGACGTCGACGTCCTCGCCAACGTCTTCTTCGCGGACGGCCCGGTCAAGAGCCTGGGGCTGAGCGTGCCGGCGAGCTTCTCGGGCGTCGCCGAGGTGACGGATGCCCGGCGCATCCGGGTCAGCGTCGGCGACGCCGGCCAGATCATTCCCTTCTCCGTGAGCAACCCGGATGACCCGAGCATCGTGTCCTACGCCTTCATCTGGGTGCCGGGCACCGACGACGCCCTGCCCCAGCTACGCAAGGGTGCCCCGAGACTGACCGTGTCGAGCGAGTCCCTGCTCAGCATCGACATCAACGACTACGTCGTCGCGGTCGGCGGCAAGAAGGTGCGCCTGACCGACCGGAGCCTGGTGCAGGCCACCCACGCGGACGGCGCCGACCTGGTCAGCTCCGATTCCGCCCTCGCCTACACCAGCGCCGACCAGTATTACGGGCCGGCCTCGATCTCGTTCGAGGTGACCGACGGTGCCGGCGCGGCCGACCCGGACGGGCGCACCGCGACGATCGTGCTGCCCATCACGGTTACCCCCCGCAAGAATCAGCCGCCCGCCTTCGACGGCGCCGTGCTGGACCTCGAGCCGGACCAGACGAAGGTCATCGACCTGACCAGGCTCACCTCCTACCCGTATCCGAAGGACCAGGCCGAACTGGCCTACACGGTGCTCGAACCGCTCCCGACCGGGTTCACCTATTCCCTCGACGGCCAGCAGCTGACCCTCCGAGCCGCGGAATCCACGCCGAAGGGCGACCGGAGCGCGATCACCATCGGCGTGCGCGACAGCGTCACCGCGGGCAAGGCGGGCCGGATCGACCTGGGCGTGGTCGCCTCCACTCGACCGCGGGCGATCCCGGTCGCCGACACGGCCATCGCCCCACGCGGACGCACCACCGTCGTCGACGTCCTCGCGAACGACGACGCTACGAACCCCTTCCCGGCGGTGCCGCTGCGGGTCGTCGCCGTGCGCGGCCTCGACGGCGGCAGCGTCCCCCGCGGAGTGACGATCACGCCCAGCGCCGACAAGAGCAGGCTCACGGTCGTGGTGGCCCAGGACGCGGCGCCGGCGGACACGAACCTCCAATACCAGGTCGCCGACGCCACCGGAGACCCGAACCGCTACGCCTGGGGCACGGTGCGGATCTCGGTACAGGACAAGCCCGACGCGCCGACCGGCGTGCGCGTGACCGGCTTCGCCGACCGCGGACTGTCCGTGGCCTTCAACCCGGGCGCCTTCAACAACTCAGCCATCACCGGTTACGAGATCACCCTGCTCGACGCGTCCTCCGGCGCCCCCCTCGGCACCACCCCCTGCCAGGCCACGACCTGCGAGGTGGCGACCCCCGGCAACGGGCAGGGCAACGCCCTGCGGGTGTCCGTCGCCGCCCGCAACGCCATCGGCCTGTCCGACCCGGCCGTGCTCGCCGACCGGGTCTGGTCCGACGTGGTGCCGCCCGCTCCGACCGGGCTGGCCGCCGAACCGCTCGACGGCGGGTTGCGCCTGCGCTGGAACACCGTGGCGGCGCAGGGCGGCGGGACGGCCATCCGTGGCTATGAGGTGACCGTGGGCGGAACCGGCCGCGGCGAAACCAGCGCGTCCGGGGCCGACTGCGGCGCGACCTCGTGCAGCATCGTCGTCACCGGACTGACCAACGGAGCGAACACGGAATTCACCGTGAGCGCCCGCAACGACGCCTACCCCGCCCTGGCCGGCTGGAGCAGCGCCTCGGGTGCGGGAACGCCGTTCGGACCCGCCCGGGCCGGAGCGATCTCCGCGAACGCGACGGATTCCAGCGGCTCGGTGGCGCTCACCTGGGACCCGTTCGATGGCCGGGGCGACGCGATCGACGGCTACGTCGTGCAGCGGCTGAGCGCGGACCAGGTGCCCACCGGGGCCCAAGCCTGCAGCGTGTCCAGTCCGGCGCCGGGCACGCTCAAAGCGCCCACGCAGGGCGGAATCGTCGCCGAACAGAAGATCCTCAGCGGCGCGACGACCTCGGCCACCTTCGACAACCTGCTCACCGACAACGGCCGGTACTACTTCATCGTGTGGGGCTACAACCGGGCCGGCTGCGCGCCGACGGACGTGGTGAGCGCCCTTGTGCGCCAGGCTCCGGGGCCTGTCACCGACGTGCAGAGCTCGATGGCGGCGCGAGGCGACGCCTGGGACCTGCGCGTCGACGGGGTCAGCCCGAGCGCCGGCATCAGGGAGTACAACCTCCGGGCGGTCGACGGGTCCGGCAACGGGGTCCCGGGCAGCCAGGTCACCTTCGGCGGGTCGGGCTGGCCCCGGGAACTGCTGGGCCTCCCGTTCGGGCAGACGGTCCGGTACCAGGTGCAGGCCTGTTCGCCCTGGGGTACCTGCGGGCCCTGGTCCGGAACCTACTCGGCGCCGGAGGCATCCGTCAGGTTCACCGTCACCGGGCTCGCCTACGACCCGGTCACGGGCGTGTTCGGCTGGACCAACGGGCCGGACAACAACGGGATCGGCGCCGACTACACCTGCTCCGTGCGCGGTGACCCCGCCTCCTCCACCCGGGGCGGACCGAACTCCTGCGCCCTGGCCGCGCCCGCGCCGGCCGGCACGGTGCGCCTCACGGTGACCGTCAACGGCCACGCCTACAACTACGATCAGTGATTCCGACGAAAGTGACCACCCGATGACGATGACCCCGCAGCAGGCCGCTCAGTTCGCCGATGTGTTCGAGCGCCTGGTGAACGGGGTCGAGCAGGTGCTGCTCGGCAAACACCACGTCATCAAGATGGCGTTCACCGCCCTGCTCAGCGGCGGCCACCTGCTGCTCGAAGACGTGCCGGGAACGGGCAAAACCTCCCTGGCCAGGGCCATCGCGCAGAGCGTGCGCGGCACCAGCAACCGGGTGCAGTTCACCCCGGACCTGCTGCCGGGCGACATCACCGGGGTGAGCATCTACGACCAGCGCAGCGGGACATTCGAATTCCACCGCGGGCCGATCTTCGCCAACATCGTGCTGGCGGACGAGATCAACCGGGCCAGCCCGAAGACCCAGGCCGCCTTGCTCGAGGTGATGGAGGAGGAGCAGATCACGGCCGACGGGGTCACGCACCCCGTCGCATCCCCCTTCATGGTGATCGCCACCCAGAACCCGATCGAGCAGGCCGGAACCTACCGGCTGCCCGAGGCTCAGCTCGACCGGTTCATCATGAAATCCTCGATCGGCTACCCCGACCACGCCTCGACGATCCGCATTCTCGAGGGGGCCGGCCAGCGCGCGCACGAGGCCACGGTCCCGGCGGTGGTCTCGGCACAGACCGTGATCGAGCTCGCGGCCCTCGCCCGCACGGTCTTCGTCGACGCCACCGTCAACGACTACGTGGCCCGCCTGATCGACGCCACGCGCACCAGCCCCGAGGTGCGCCTGGGCGCCAGCGTGCGCGGCGCCCTGGCGCTGGTACGCACCGCGAAGACCCTCGCGGCCGCCAACGGCCGCCACTACGTCATCCCCGACGACGTCAAGGAACTGGCCGAGGCGGTGCTCGCCCACCGCCTGGTCCTCGACCCGGAAGCCGAGTTCGACGGGGTCACGCCGTCCAGCGTGATCGCCCGGATCCTGATCGAGACCCCGCCGCCCAGTGACAGGCAGGCTGCGTGACCCAGCGGATGCCCGGCGAGGGAAGGTTCGGCCGGTTCACTCCGCGCCGGCCCCGCCCGGTGTCCCACGACGGCCTCCTGGCCGAGGGTGTGTCGCGTGGGATGCGCGCCGCCCGGAGGTCCGGCACCGGCGCCTCCGTCGCGGGCGGGTTCATCTCGGCCGTCGTCACCCCGCTCGGCTGGTGCGTCCTGGGTGTCCTCGCCGCCTCCCTGCTGTTCGGCTATGCCCTGGGCTGGACGGAACTCGTCGTCATCGGCTGGACCGCCATGGTGCTGGTCGGGGCAGCGCTCAGTTTCCTGATCGGCCGGAACGCGTACGAGATCCACCTGTCCCTGTCGGTCGACCGGGTGGTCGTCGGGGCACGCGTTCCCGGCGAGGTGAGCGTGCTGAACCCGACCCGTCAGCGGCTGCCGGGCGTGGGCGTGGAGGTTCCGGTCGGATCCGGGCTGGCCGAGTTCGCGATGCCGAGTATCGCGCGCGGCGGCAGCTTCGAGGACCTGTTCATCGTTCCCACCCTCCGGCGCGGGGTGATCCCGATCGGTCCCGTGCGCACGGTACGCGCCGACCCGCTCGGGCTGCTGCGCCGGGAGATCGTCTGGGCCGAGCGGGTCGAGCTGTTCGTGCACCCGCGCACCCTGTCGATCCCGAGCATGAGCACGGGATTCATCCGTGACCTCGAGGGCAACCCGACCAGGGACCTGACCAACAGCGACGTGTCCTTCCATGCGCTCCGCGAGTACGTGGCGGGCGATGAGCGGCGCAGCATCCACTGGAAGAGCACCGCGAAAACTGGCCGCTACATGGTGCGTCAATACGAGGAATCCCGCCGCAGCCACCTGATGGTGGCCTTGAGCCTGTTCGTGGGGGACTTCGCGACCGAGGACGAGTTCGAAATGGCCGTCAGCGTCGCCGGCTCCCTCGGCGTGCGGGCCATCCGTGATGCCCGCACCGTGTCCGTCGTGGCCAGCGCGCCGACACCGGACCTCGCCCGGCGCGGCGCTCCGGCGCTCCGGCCGCTGAGCACACTCACCCGCACCCGGCTGCTCGACGATCTCAGCCGGGTCGAGACATCCGACCGGATGATGCACGTCGGGGCCCTGGCCAAGGCCGCGGCCGACACGGTCGCGGGCATCTCCGTGGCCTTCCTGGTCTGCGGCTCGGCCGTCACCCTGTCCCAGTTGCGCACCGCAGCGAATCGCTTCCCGGCGGGGGTCGAGGTCGTGGCCGTGGTGTGCGACCCGGAAGCCGTCCCCAGCCTCAAGCGCGTGGCCGAGCTCAGCGTGCTCCGGATCGGCTTCCTCGAGGACCTGCCGCACAGCCTCGCCCGATCGCTGGCGGCATGAGCGCCCGCGCCGCCGTCCGCTCCGGCGCCCGCAGCGCCCGCCCGGGCTGGCGTTTCACGGTCGGGAACACCGTCGGGCTGTTGCTGGCGACCGCCGCGGCCGCCACAGCCCTCTGGCCGGTCTACCGCAGCCGTGAATTCGTCGTACTCGTGGGCGTCACCTTCGCCCTGGGGGCCGTGACCGCGATCCTCGGTGCGGTGTTCCGCTGGCCGGCCTGGCTGGTGGCCCTGGCCACGATCGCCGTTTACGTCATCGCAGGCGTGCCACTGGCCATCCCCGGCCAGGCGGTGCGGGGCATCCTTCCGACCGGAACCGGTCTGCTCGAGCTGGTCTCCGCGACCGCGCTGAGCTGGAAGCAGCTCGTCACGATCGTGCTGCCGGTCGGGTCCTACCAGACCCTGCTCGTGCCCGCCTTCATTCTCGTTCTACTCAGCACCGTGATCGGCCTCTCCGTCGCCCTGCGCGCGCGGATCGGCGAACTCGGCGCGCTCGCCCCGGCGGCGCTGTTCATCGCCGGCATCGGCCTCGGACCCACCGTCCCGTCCGCCCCGATCGCCACCGGCCTCGCGCTCTTCGTCGTGCTCCTGTTCTGGCTGCTCTGGTTCCGCGCCGTGCGCCGCGGAGCCGTGGTGCGCCTGGTCGCGCAACAGTCGCGCCGAACGACCGCGTCGACGGCGGATCGCCGTTTCGCGGCGGTCCGCGGACTGGTCGGCGCCAGCGTCATCGTCGCCGTGGCGGTGGCCGCGGGCACGGCGGCCGCGATCGCGCTCCCGGCATCCGCTCCACGTGACGTGCTGCGCGCACGCGTGCAGCAGCCGTTCGACCCGCGGGACTACCCGAGCCCGCTGAGCGAGTTCCGCAGCTATCTTCAGCCCGCCCGAGCCGAGGCCGCACTGCTCGAGGTCGCGGGCCTGCCCGAGGGAGGGCGGCTGCGACTGGCCACCCTCGACGGGTACGACGGCGTCGTGTACTCGGTCGGCAGCGAGCAGGTGAGCAGCGCCTCCGGATCGTTCACGCGCCTGCCCGACCGCCTCGACCAGTCCCGGATCGATGGCGACCAGGTGACCCTGGCCGTCACGATCGACGGCTACACCGGGGTGTGGGTGCCCGGGGCGGGCCAGCTGGAACGGATCCGGTTCAGCGGCCCGACGAGCAGTGCGCGCTCAGACTCGTTCTTTTACAACGACAACAGCGGCACGGCCGCGGTGCTGACCGGGCTGGCCCGGGGCGACAGTTATCGCAGCGTCGGCGTGGTCCCGCGGTCGCCGGATGCGCTGGCCGGCCTGCGCCCGGGCCCCGCCGTCCTGCCGCCGCTCAGCGTCCTCCCGGACGAACTCGAACAGGCCCTGGCCGGCTATGTGAACGCCGAAGACGCCCCCGGCGTGCAACTCCAGTCGATGCTGGACGGGCTCCGAGCGGACGGCTACGTCAGCCACGGCGTCGGCGCGGACGAGCCGGTCAGCCGGTCGGGGCACGGAGCCGACCGGATCAGCCAGCTGTTCACCGACCAGCCCATGCTCGGCGACGCCGAACAGTATTCCGTGGCGGCGGCTCTGATGGCACGGCGGCTCGGTTTCCCGGCCCGGGTCGTGGTCGGCTTCGTTCCCCGCAGCGGAGACGGAGCCGGGGCCGACGCGACCGGCACGGTCACCGTCGTGGGGTCCGACCTCTCGGCCTGGATCGAGGTGCAGTCCACGACCGGCTGGGTCACGCTCGATCCGAACCCTCCGCTGCGCGACATCCCGGCGAAGCAGCCCGACGACCCCACCGTGGTGTCCCGGCCGCAAACCGTGGTGCCACCGGCCATTCCGGAGATCGCGGAACAGCGGGACCCGGCCCCGCCCGAGAACTCGGTCGAGGACCCGCCGGCACCGCTCAGCCCCTTCCTCGCCTTCCTGCTCGCCGCGGCGAAAGTGGCCGGTTGGAGCCTGCTCGGCCTGGCCGTCGTGCTCTCGCCCTTCCTGCTCATCATCGCGGCCAAGGCCCGGCGCCGCCGGCTTAGACGCACCCGTCCGGCGCCCCTGGACCGGATCCGGGGCGGTTGGCGCGAATTCGCCGACGCCGCGCTCGACCATGGCATCTCGGTGCCGGCGGGGGCGACCCGCACCGAACTGGCCCGAACCGTGGGCGGGATGCGGCCACTGGTGTTCGCCGCGGCGGTCGACCGGGCGGTTTTCGCCCCGGACCGGCCGGGCAGTGCCACCGCCGACGAGGTGTGGCTGTTGGTCGCCGAACATCGCCGTGACCTCAACGCGGGGAAGAAGCGCCTCGCCCGGCTGCGAGCCCTCGTCTCCCTGCGGTCACTGGGTCGCTACGCTGGAGGGGCATCCGTTCGACGGTCGGCCCCACGAGGGGGAGGCCGCGGCCCGGGAGGAGTCGGTTCGTGAACTGCCGGATCTGTGGGGCACAGCTGCCCGTCGGCGCCATGTTCTGTGGCGAATGCGGCAGCTCGAGCACGGCAACCCCGAAGACCCGCAAACGGTCAGACCCTCGGCCCAGCGACACCACCATCATCCAGCCGCTGCCGCCGCAGCGGGTCGTGATCTCCGTCCCGATCGGCGCCGACGGGCGCCTCGGGGCGCCGCCGGTCCCGGCTCCGGTCCCGGTCCCGGCTCCGGCTCCCGTTCCAACCACCGCTCCCGTCCCGGCTCCCGTTCCGGCTCCGGTTCCCGTTCCGGCTCCGGTTCCCGTTCCGGCTCCGGTTCCCGTTCCGGTTCCGGTTCCCGTTCCCGTTCCGGTTCCGGTTCCGGTTCCGGTTCCGGTTCCGGTTCCCGTTGCGACTCCCGCCCCGGCGCCCGCGCTGTTCGTGCTCCAGTTCAGCACCGGCGAGACCGTCTCGGCAAACGGGACGGGGCTGGTCGGCCGCCGGCCTCTTCCTCAGCCGGCCGAGCACTTCGATCTGCTGGTGCAGGTCAACGACCTCGGCCGTTCCGTGTCCAAGAGTCACCTCGAATTCGGGCAGCACGACGGCGAATTCTGGATCAGTGACCGCTTCTCGGGCAACGGCACCATCATCCGTCGCCCGGACGCGGTCTCGGTCCGGTGCGAACCGGGCCGCCGCTACCTCGTGCCCCGCGGCTCGCGGGTCGACCTCGCCGACCAGTTCTTTATCCTCAACTAGCGAGTCCCCGAACCAATTCGACGGAGATTTTGCCCAAATCAGGCCCGTACGCCCACGAATAGCTGTTTTAACGGAGAATCTCGGCTCTCCTGCTGCATCTGTGGGTCTTTCGGAGCGCCTTAACGGCCGCACGCCGCTTCCTGTCTAGGTTTCTGACTGTCAAGGAAAGAAACTTTATAGGCGGGAAAACGGCGTGCGATCTCTAACAATATGGCGGACCTTGCTCGGTGTCGACAAGACGGTGGTCGAGGACGTTGATCTCGACCCTGCGACGGGCGTTTTCGTCGCTTCGGTGCGACTGACCAGGTCGATGCGGAACCGGTGCGGGAGCTGCCAGAAGCGCAGCCCGCGCTACGACGACGGGGCGGGGCGCCGCCGGTGGCGGAGCTTGGATTTTGGCACGACCCAGGTCTTTCTGGAGGCGGATTCCCCGCGGGTGTCGTGCCGGGAGCATGGTGTGATCGTGGCTGCGGTCCCGTGGGCCCGGCACCAGGCCGGCCACACGCGCCACTTCGATTCCTACGTCGCGTGGCTGGCCACGAAAACATCCAAGGCTGCCGCGACTGAGTTGATGCGGATCGCATGGCGCACGGTCGGGTCGATCATCACCCGGGTTTGGGCCGACACGGAGGAGCTCCATGATCCCTTCGCCGGGCTCACCCGGATCGGGATCGATGAGGTCTCCTTCAAGCGCGGCCGGAAGTTCTTGACCGTGGTCGTCGACCACGATTCGGGGCGTCTGGTCTGGGCAGCTCCGGGCCAGGACAAGGCCACTCTCGGCACGTTCTTCGATGCCCTCGGCGAGGAACGATCAGCCCTGATCACGCATGTTTCCGCGGATGGGGCCGGCTGGATCGCGACCGTGGTCGCGGCACGCTGCCCGAACGCGGTCCGCTGCGCGGACCCGTTCCACGTCGTCAAATGGGCCACGGAAGCCCTCGACGAAGTCCGCCGGGCAGCCTGGACCGAGGCTCGGAAACAGGCCCGCTTGAACGAGTCCCGAACGGTTGGCCGGCCCGCCCGCGACGCTCCGGCCCGGCCTCACAGCGAGCACGCGAAGTTGATGATGAACTCCCGCTACGCGCTCTGGAAAAACCCGGAGAACCTCACCGAGAAACAACAGATTAAGCTGGCTTGGGTCGTTCAAACCAACCCGGCCCTGGGCCGGGCCTACTACCTCAAAGAAGGCCTCAGACTGGTCTTCAAACTGCCCCACGACGACGCCGCCGAGGCCCTGGACAAGTGGGTCGGATGGGCACGCCGCAGCCGAATCCCATCGTTCGTGAAACTCCAACGCTCCATCGTCAAGCACCGCGCCGCGATCCTCGCCTCGATCGAACACGGCCTCTCAAACGGCCGCATCGAATCCGTCAACACCAAAATCCGACTCATCACCCGAATCGCCTTCGGCTTCAAATCATCCGACGCCCTCATCGCCCTCGCCATGCTCAGCCTCGGCGGCCACAAACCAGTGCTCCCCGGCCGGGTTTAACCCACGGTTACGACAGGAGAGCCAGAATCTCCGTCGAATTGGTTACAGGGTCGACACGGTGGCCCGACTCGGGGTGAGCCTGCGCGGGCGGGGCGGCCGGTTCCTCCCCAGCGGGCGGGGGCGGCGAGAGTGCACGGATGCCGCCTCGGCGCGAGCCGGGGATTCGCCCGGGTGCTGAGCTTGCCGGGTGATCCGAGCCCAGGTACCCCTGACCCTCCCGCCCCGGGCGGCTGACCCTCCCGCGGCCGGGTTTCCGGTGATCGCGAGCCTGGCGCCGCTGGCCGTGGCCGGCATGATCTGGATGATCACCGGCTCGGCCTTCGTTTTGCTGTTCGCCATCCTCGGGCCGGTGATCGCTGTGGCGAGCATGCTCGACGCCCGTCGCACGAATCGTCGGGGCCGGCGCCGGGCCGCGACCGACGAGAGAGAGGCCCTTGCGGCCCTGCGGACGGAAATCTCAGTGCGGCACGATCTCCTGCGCCACGACCGGTGGCAGCGCACCCCCACCGCGGACAGCCTCGCGGTCGCCCCGAACCCGGGAGCGGTGGGCACGGGTACCGACGGGCTGGTCGCCCTGGGCTCCGGCCCGGTGGAGAGCGGCCTCCGGCTGGAAGGAGGGGCCGGCCTGGACGAACACCGCGAGCTGCGGGACACGGCCGCCACTCTGGCAGACGCTCCGATCACCGCCGAGGCGGTTGCGGGCATCGGCATCGCCGGTCCGCTCCCGCTGACGCGTGCGCTGGCCCGCGGGCTCCTGGTGCAACTGGTCTGCGGGCTGCCGCCCGACCAGATCGTGCTGGCCGTGCCGCCGGGCACCGGCTGGTCCTGGGCGCGGGCGCTGCCTCAGGGTACCCCCGGGGCGGCCCCCCGTCCGGAAATTCTGGTCTGCGAGGCTCCGGCTCAGCCCGCCCCGGCCCCGGCCGGCTCCCGGATGATCCTCGCTCTCGCCCCTACGCCGGGCGAACTTCCCTGGGGCTGCGACACCATCGTGCGGGTGCACGGTCCGGGCCGGGCCGAGATCCTGCGGTCCGGGCGGCACGCCCGGGGGCTGGGATTCCAGCCCGAACTGGTCAGCGTCGAACAGGCCGCCTCGGTCGCCGCACGACTGCGCGAGCGCGCCGCGGCGGCCGGGCTGGGCCGCAGGCAACCGTCGGTTCCCGCCACGGTTCGCCTGTCCGATCTCCCCGGCCACCGAGTCTCTGGCACCCGTCCCGTGCTCGAACCGGGCCGGGGCGACGGCCCCGGACCGAGCTTTCCGGCCGGGCTGAGCTGCCCGGTCGGATTGGCGATGCACGGCGAGGTGTCGCTGGACCTGGTCGGCGCCGGCCCGCACGCCGTGGTCGGCGGCACCACGGGCAGCGGCAAGAGCGAGCTGCTCGTGACCTGGGTCGCCGCGATGGCGGCGGCGTTCGTGCCGAGCGAGGTGACGTTCCTGCTGGTCGATTTCAAGGGCGGCGCCGCGTTCGCGCCGCTCGGCGCCCTGCCGCACTGCGTGGGACTGATCACCGACCTCGACGGGCGCCAGGCCGCCCGGGCGCTGGCCAGCCTGGCCGCCGAACTGCGCCACCGCGAACGCGTGCTCCGCGGTGCCGGCGCCCGCGACCTGGTCGAGCTGGGGAAGAGAGGCGGGGCCGCGGCGCTCCCGCGACTCGTGATCGTGGTGGACGAATTCGCGACCATGCTCACGGCTTTCCCCGAGCTGCATGCGCTCTTCGTCGACATCGCCGCCCGGGGCCGGTCGCTGGGAGTTCACCTCATCCTCTGCACGCAACGCCCGAACGGCGTCGTCCGCGACGCCCTCCTGGCCAACTGCACCCTGCGGATATCCTTGCGGGTCAACAACCGCGCCGACAGCGTGGCCGTGCTGGGAACGGATGCCGCGGCGGCGCTGTCCGCCGAACACCCGGGACGCTGCCTGATCGCCACCGCGGCGGGCGCGCCGGTGCTCTGCCAGATCGCCACGACCTCGGAGAGCGAGATCCGCGCCATCGCCGACCGGGTCCTCGACCACGTCGACGGCGCGCCAGCCCTGGACGGACCCGCCCCGCGGCGACCGTGGCTCGACGTGCTGCCGGTCACGGTGACCCGCGAGGATATTTGGGCGGTGGAGGCCGCCAATGCTGCGGAGTCCGCCGAGTCCGCCGAGTCCGCCGAAGATGCAGAGTCCGCCCCGTCCACCTCGCCGGGACGGGCGCCGGAATCCCGACCAGGCCCCGGACCGACGTCTCTGCTGGGGTTGCTCGACGAACCCGAGCGGCAGCGCTACCGGGTGGCCCGCTACCAGCCGTTCCTCGGCGGAAACCTGCTCGTGCTCGGCGCTTCCCGCGCCGGCAAGACCGGCGTGCTGGCATCCCTGGCCGAGCAGTCTGCGTCCGCGCCGGACGCACCGTGCCAGGTTGAATTCGTCCCGCCGCACGTCGAGGGAGTGTGGGACGCCCTCGACCGTGCTCGGCGCCTCCTCGACAGCGACGTCGGTCCGGCCGGGCGCCTGCTGCTGATTGACGACTTCGATTCCGTCTACGCCCGCTGGGATCAGGACTACCGCCCGGCCGCGCTCGAGTTGCTGGCCGGACTGCTCCGCGACGGCGGAGAAGGCGGGCTGCGGGTCGTCGTCGCCGCCCAACGGCTTGCCGGGGCGTTGCAGGTGCTGCCCTCCTTGTGCCAGAACAGGCTGCTCCTGCGGCTCGCCGATGTGGCCGAACACGTCGGGGCCGGGGGAACGGCAGCCTCGTTCGACGACACAATGCCGGCGGGCGGAGGCACGTGGCAGGGCCACCGCATCCAGCTCCTCTGCCCGGAACCGGGCGCCGTGGCCCGCTGCGTGGCACTCGCGGCCCGCGGCGCCGAGGCGGGAGTCGCCGAGCACCTCGCCACGGGGCCCGACCGCACACTGCTTGTGGTTTCGGGTTCCCCGCCCCGCACGGCCGCTGCGTTCCGGGCCGCCGGTGGCGCCGAAATCGTGGATCTCGGCCGAATGACGGATGCCTCGCAACTGCGGGCGACGCTTCCCGGGGCCGGAACCGTCTTCGTCGGTGACGTGGACGCGTGGCAGACGCACTGGTCCCTGCTCGCGTCCCTCAAGCCGCGCGCGGAACTCGTGTTCGACGGCTGCAGCCTCGCCGACTACCGGATGATCAGCCGCCGGCGGGACCTGCCGCCGCCGCTCGCTCCCGGACGGGGGCGGATGTGGGCGATCCGCCCGGATGGAACGGTGCGCCGGGCCGTGCTGCCGGCGGGCTCGTGACGGGCGACGCGGGAGAGGGAAGACGCGGGAGAGGGAAGACGCGGGAGAGGGAAGACGCGGGAGAGGGAAGACGCGGGAGAGGGAAGCGGAGGACCGGGCAGGCCCGGGTCAGCCGAGCGCGTCCGAGAGCGCGCGCAACTGAAGCCCGTGGGCGCTGGCCACCGGGGCGCTGGTGACCAGCCCGCCGACCGTGTTCAGGCCCAGGGCGAGCGCGGCATCCGCGAGCACGGCATCCTTCCAGCCCCGGTTCGCGATCATGCGCACATAGGGCAGGGTCGCGTTCGTGAGGGCGTAGGTCGAAGTGTTCGGCACGGCGCCGGGCATATTGGCGACACAGTAGAACAGCGACCGGTGCACCATGAACGTGGGGTCCGCGTGCGTCGTCGGGTGGGAGTCGGCGAAGCATCCGCCCTGATCGACCGCGATGTCCACGAGCACACTCCCCGGCTTCATCCGGGAAACGAGTTCGTTGCTGACCAGCTTCGGGGCTTTCGCCCCGGGGATCAGCACCGAGCCGATGACCAGGTCGGAGTCGAGGAGCGCCTTGTCGATCTCGTAGCTGTTGGAGGCGATCGTCTGCACGCGGCCGAAGTACAGGGCGTCGAGTTCGCGCAGACGGAACAGGTTGGTGTCGAGCACCGTGACCTGCGCGCCGAGCCCGAGTGCGACCTGCATGGCTGCCGTGCCGGCCACACCGCCGCCGAGCACGGTGACCCGTGCCGGGTGGGTGCCCGGCACGCCGGGGACGAGCAGGCCCGGGCCGCCATTGGGCTTGAGCATCGCGTTGGCGCCGACGATGGGGGCGAGGCGACCCGCGACCTCGCTCATAGGTGCGAGCAGCGGAAGCGTGCGGTTGGGAAGCTGCACGGTCTCGTACGCGATGGCCGTGACCCCGCTCGCCAGCAGCGCGTGGGTGAGTGCCGGCTCGGCGGCGAGGTGCAGATACGTGAAAAGAAGCAGGTCGGGGCGGAAGTAGCCGTATTCGGCGGCGACGGGCTCCTTGACCTTGAGCAGCAGGTCGGCGGCGGCCCAGGCGGACGCGGCATCCGGTATGAGGGTCGCCCCGGCCGCGCCATAGCTCTCATCGGTGATGGACGAACCGAGGCCCGCCCCCGTCTGAATCAGCACCTCGTGGCCGTTGGCCACCAGATCCTGCACCCCCGCGGGCGTGATCGCGACCCGGAATTCGTTGTTTTTGACCTCTGCGGGGACTGCGACCTTCATGGTGCTCCTTCCGGCTGCTGTGGACCCCAACGTCCATGCCCGAAATCCTACCTTCGCCCAACCGCCCTTTTCGAGTGCGTTTCTGCCGGGGGAGTGCTGATTCCGTGAGAAACCGCGGCGACAATTAACGATTTGGTCACTCTTGGGTGAAGAAACGGCCGTCCTGTGCGAGTATCTAGCAACTCGCTAAGTTGTGTGTGTTAGATCCCCGCTGAAAAACGCAAGGAGACCCGAACATGTTGCCCAGGCCGTTGCCCGCCGATCCCATGATTCAGCAGCTCATCCGTCAGGCCCAGCAGGCCAAAATGGGGCGTCGCACTCTCCTGGCCGGCGCGGGCGGCGGAGCAGCCGCCCTCGCCCTCGCCGCCTGTTCCAGCGGGGGCGCCAAGAGCAAGCCCACGGCAGCTGCGGACAAATCCGCCACCAGCAAACTCGTGCGCTGGGACAACTGGGCTCTCTACATCGACGTCGACGACGCCGGCAACTACCCCACCCTCCAGGCGTTCGAGGCCGAGACCGGCATCAAGGTCGAGTACACCGAGGCGGTCGACGACAACAACACCTACTACGGCAAGGTCAAGGACCAACTGGCGCTCGGCAAGGACATCGGCGCGGACACCGTCTGCCTCACCGACTGGATGGTCGGCCGGATGATTCGGTTCGGCTACACGCAGGAACTGGACCACGCCAACATCCCCAACCTGAAGAACCTCTTCCCGTCCTTGAAAGACGTGGGATTCGACCCCGGCCGCAAGATGAGCGTGCCGTGGCAGGGCGGGTTCGCCGGCATCTGCTGGAACAAGGAGAAGCTGCCGGGTGGCCTGACCTCGGTGCAGGACCTCTGGGCCCCCGAGCTCAAGGGCCGCGTCGGCGTCCTGTCCGAAATGCGCGACACCATGGGCCTGATCATGCTCGACCAGGGCGTGGACATCTCCGGGGACTGGGGTGACGACGAGTACAACGCCGCGATCGACGAGCTGTCCAAGCAGGTCTCGGACGGCCAGGTTCGCAACATCAAGGGCAACGCCTACAAGGAGGACCTCATCAACGAGGACACCCTCGCGGCCATCGTCTGGTCGGGCGACATCGTGCAGCTCAACGCCGAGAACGGCGACAAGTGGGGCTTCTCCGTGCCGGAGAAGGGCGGCACGCTGTGGAACGACAACTTCCTGGTGCCGATCGGTGCCACCCACAAGAAGAACGTCGAGACACTGATCAACTACTACTACGACCCGGCCGTCGCGGCCGAGGTCGCGGCGTACGTGAACTACATCACGCCCGTCGTCGGAGCCAAGGAAGCCGCCATGGCGATCGACCCGGAACTCGCGAACAACCAACTGATCTTCCCGGACGAGGCCACCCTGAAAAAGGCGAAGGTCTTCCGCAACCTGTCCGGCGCCGAAGAGCAGAAGTACGACGCGGCGTTCCAGAGCATCCTGCTGGGTTCGTAGGAATGGCAACCGGCGCGTTCGCCAGCGCGGGGGCCGACCTGGAGCTGGTGGGCATCCAGAAGCGTTTCCCCGGCTTCACCGCGATCGAGCACCTCGACCTGAAGATTCCCGCGGGGTCGTTCTTCGCCCTGCTCGGCCCGTCGGGTTGCGGCAAGACCACCACCCTGCGCCTTGTCGCCGGGCTGGAGGAGCCGACGGCCGGACGGATCCTGATCGGCGGCACGGATGTCACGCACCAGAAGACGTTCCAGCGCCCGGTGAACACGGTGTTCCAGAGCTACGCCCTCTTCCCGCACATGACGGTGCTGGAGAACGTGGCGTTCGGGCTGCGCCGGCGCCGCATCGACGACCCGGTCGCCAAAGCCCATGAGGCGCTCCGCCTGGTGGAGCTGGACCACCTGGCGTCGCGCAAACCGCAGCAGCTGTCCGGTGGGCAGCAGCAGCGGGTGGCCCTGGCCCGGGCGATCGTCAACCGGCCGGCCCTGCTGCTGCTCGACGAGCCGCTCGGTGCCCTCGACCTCAAGCTCCGGCGCCAGATGCAGCTCGAGTTGAAGACCATCCAGGAGGAGGTCGGTCTCACCTTCCTGCACGTCACCCACGACCAGGAGGAGGCCATGACCATGGCCGACACCGTCGCGGTCATGAACAAGGGCCGGATCGAGCAGATGGGCGCCCCCGAAGAGCTCTACGAACTGCCGAGAACGGCGTTCGTCGCCAACTTCCTCGGCCAGTCGAACCTGTTCACCGGCCCGGTGGTCGGCAGCACCAGCGAGGCGATCTCCGTGGACGTGGCCGGGCAGCGGGTCGTGGTCCCGGCCGCCCGGGCGCACCGGCACGCCGGGGAGGTGACCGTCGGGGTGCGCCCCGAGAAGCTGAGCCTGCACGTCGAGGCACCCGCGGACGACGTCAACCGCAACATCGTGGGCCCCGGCCGGGTGGTGGACGTCTCGTTCAGCGGGGTGAGCACCCAGTATCTGGTCGAGGTGCCCGGCCTCGGCACCCTCGTCGTCTTCGCCCAGAACATGGCCTTCGGCCCGGTCGCCGGTGAGGGCGACGAGGTCTGGATGAGCTGGAACATCGAGCACGGCTTCGGACTCGACGACGACCCGTCGGACGAACCCCGTTTCGAGGCCGACACCTCCACCCGCAGCATCGCCACCCAGAAACGCGATTCCCTCCTCTCGGAGCTCGGGGGGGCCTAGATGGCATTCGCGGCCTTTGCCACCACCACCGCGCCCGAGCCGGCGGCTCGGCGCAGGAGCCCGATCGCCCTGCTCCTGCTGCTTCCGGGCATCCTGTACCTGGTCCTGTTCTTCCTCGCGCCGCTGGTGTCGCTGCTGCTGACGTCCTTCCAGAAGCCGACCGAGTTCGGCGACATCGGCCAGTTCGACTACGCCTTCAGGTGGGAGAACTACGTCGACGTGGTCCAGGCGTATTGGCCGCACATCGTGCGTTCGTTCGGCTATGCGCTGATCGCCACCGTCCTGGCCCTGCTGTTCAGCTACCCGCTGGCCTATTTCATCGGGGTGAAGGCCCGGAAATGGCCGCTGCTGCAGAGCCTCATGCTCGTGCTGGTGATCGCTCCGTTCTTCATCAGCTTCCTGCTCCGCACCCTGGCCTGGAAGCAGATCCTGTCCGACGAGTCGTTCATCATGACCTCGCTCAAGGCGCTGTCCCTGATGCCCACGGATGCCCATTTCACCGGCACCCCGATCGCCGTGATCTTCGGGATCACCTACAACTTCATCCCGTTCATGACCCTGCCGCTGTACACGACGCTCGAGCGGCTCGACCTGCGATACCTCGAAGCGGGCAGCGACCTGTACGCGCATCCGTTCGAGGTGTTCCGCAAGATCACCATCCCGCTGTCGATGCCGGGGATCGTGGCGGGGACGCTGCTCACGTTCATCCCGGCGGCCGGTGACTACATCAACGCGAGCCGGGACTTTCTCGGCGGACCGGACACCCAGATGATGGGGAATGTGATCGAGGCCAACTTCCTCGTTCTCCAGAACTTCCCGGCGGCGGCGGCGCTGTCGATCATCCTGATGTCGGTGATCCTGATCGTCGTGGGCATCTATGTGAAGCGCGCGGGCACGGAGGAACTGCTGTGAAGATCTCACTGGGCAAATGGCTGCTCCCGCTGTACACGGTTCTGGCGCTGACCTTCCTGATGGTGCCGATCGTGTACACCTTCGTCTTCTCGTTCAACGACTCGCTCAAGTCGAACATCACCTGGCGCGGGTTCACCTTCGACAAGTGGCTCAACGTCTGCGCCGTGCAGAACGGCGCCGTCTGCGAGGCGTTCGCGAACAGCATCATCATCGGCGTCGTGGCGACCATCGTGGCCACCGCCCTTGGCACCATGATCGCGATCGCGATCGTGCGGTACCGGTTCAAGTTCCGGTCGCAGACCAGCCTGTTCCTGTTCCTGCCGATGGCCACGCCGGAGGTCGTGCTCGGTGCCGGGCTCGCCGCGCAGTTCCTGTCGATCGGGGTGCCGAAGGACATGCTCACGATCATCCTGGCCCACATCATGTTCTGCATCAGCTTCGTGGTGGTGACCGTCAAGGCGCGCGTCTCCAGCCTGGACCCGGCGCTGGAAGAGGCGGGGCGCGATCTCTACGGCTCGCCGACGCAGGTGTTCATGCGAATCACGTTCCCCCTGCTGCTGCCCGGGATCCTGGCCGCCGCACTGCTGTCCTTCGCGCTGAGCTTCGACGACTTCATCATCACGAACTTCAACTCCGGCGCCGTGACGACCTTCCCGAAGTACATCTACGTGTCCGCCGCCCGGGGGATCCCGGCCGAGGCGAACGTGATCGCATCCGCGGTGTTCATTTTCGCCCTGGTCATCGTGGTCACCACGCAGGTGTCCCAGGCGGCGCGGGCGAAGCGGCTGGCCAAGCAGGCCTGACGCAGCGAACCCGACCGGCCCCGACGAAAACGCCGGGTCCGGTCGGGTTTCAGCTGTGGTCGCGCACGGGGGCGGCTAGATGTAGCTGGCGCTGACCTGGCCGACCGGCCGGCCTCCGCCGTACACGGTGAGGCTGAGGTCCGGCAGGATGGCCTCCACGTCGGTGTGCGCGATCGCGCCGGCATCCGCCAACAGGCGCAGGGCGACGATGGTCGCGGCCCTCAGGTTGCCGTCCAGCATCTTGAGGGCGACGGTGACGCCGTTGGCGGCCGAGGCCACCATGATCCCTTCGGCGCCGGTCTTGATGAACAGGCCCAGACGCTCGATCACGATCGTGTCCGGCAGACCGGGTCCGGCCACGACCCAACCATGCTGGCGCACGGCCTCGGCCAGGAAACCGGCTTCGCGGTAGATCGCGAACGGGGAGTTGGACTTGGACGTTGCGATGCGGGCGATGCCGCGGGCCAGGGCGGTCAGCGACAGGGCGTGCACGGGCGCGCCGCAGCCGTCGATGCCGGTGGCGGAGGGGCGCTCACCGGTGAACCGCTCGACGACGTCGAGGATTCTCTTCTGCAGCGGATGCTCCGGCTCGAGGTAGCCGGACAGGGCCCAGCCGTTCTGCTTGCAGGCCACGAGCATGGCCGCGTGCTTGCCAGAGCACTCCATGTAGACCGGGGCCTTGCCGGCGCCCAGGCGCACCAGGGCGTCGCGCGTGGCGGAATCGTTCGGCCAGGCGGCCGGGCAGGCTAGCGCCGTCTCGGGGATCCCCGCGCGGGACAGCAGGGCGCGCACGAGATCCGCGTGCCGCTGTGTGCCGCTGTGGCTCGATGTCGCGATCGCGGCGTCCTCGCCTCGCAGCGTGACCCCGCTGGCCATCACGGCGATGGCCTGGAACGGCTTCATCGACGAGCGCGGGAAAACCGGGCTCGTGACGTCGCCGAGGGCGCGGAGGACCGCGCCCTCGCTGGTCAGGACGACCGCCGACCCGGCGTGCCGGGACTCGATGAAGCCGTTGCGTTCGATCGTCGCCAGTTCGACCGCGTCGCCGACCGTGAAGGTGTGGGCGGGGGCGTCGGTGAGTGAGTCGTGTGTGAGGTGCACGGGTGCGAACGCCTAGAGCGCGGCGATCGCGTCGTCGATGACCGCGAGGGCATCGGCGAGGAGGGCGTCGGTCACGGCGAGGCTGGGCAGGAAGCGCAGCACGTTGCCGTAGGTTCCGGCGGTGAGCAGCAGCACACCGTGCTGAGCGGCGTAGGTGGCAATGGACGACACGGCGGCGGCGTTCGGCGCCTTGGTGGTGTCGCCGGTACCCGGCTGCACCAGTTCGATGGCGATCATGGCGCCGCGGCCACGGATGTCGCCGATGATGTCGTACTTGTCCTTCAACGCCCCGAGACCGGCGCGCAGCGTGTTCTCGATCCGCACGCCCTCGGCCAGGAGGTCGTTGCGTTCGATCGACTCGAAGACGGCGATCGCGGCCGCGCAGGAGACCGGGTTTCCGCCGAAGGTTCCGCCGAGCCCGCCGGGCTGGGAGCCGTCCATGATCTCGGCGCGACCGGTGACGGCGGCCAGCGGCATTCCGCCGGCGATGCCCTTCGCGGTGAGTACGAGGTCGGGGGTCCAGCCGAAGTGCTCGCTGGCGTAGTACTTGCCGGTGCGGGCCATGCCGCTCTGGATCTCGTCGGCGATCATGACGACCCCGTTGGCCGTGCACCAGGTCTGCAGAGCGGTGAAGAAGCCCTCGGCCGGAACCATGAAGCCGCCCTCACCCTGGATGGGCTCGACCACCAGGCAGGCCAGGTCGCTGGCGCCAACGACCTTCTCCAGGTACGCGATCGTGCGCGCCGCGGCATCCGCGCCACTGAGTCCGTCGTGATAGGGGTAGGAGCTGGGGGCGTGGTAGACGTCGCTGGCGAGGGGGCCGTAGCCGGTGGCGTAGGGCATGGCCTTGTAGTTCATGGCCATGGTCAGCACGGTGCGGCCGTGGTAGGCGTGGTCCAGTACGGCCACGGCGCGGCGGCCGGTGTACTTGCGGGCGATCTTGACGCCGTTTTCGACGGCTTCGGCGCCCGAGTTGATCAGCACCGATTTCTTCGGGAAATCGCCGGGGGTGTGCTCGGCGAGCAGCTCGCAGACGCGCACATACTCCTCGTAGGGCGTGATGGTGAAGAGGGTGTGGATAAAGTCCTGGGTCTGGGCGACGGCGGCCGCGACGACGCTGGTCTCGGTGTGGCCGATCGTGGTCACGCCGATGCCGGCGCCGAGGTCGATGAACTGGTTGCCGTCGACGTCGACGAGGATCGCGCCGTTGGCCTGGGCGATGTAGACGGGCAGGGCGCTGGCGACGCCGCCGGACACGGTGGCCAGTCGGCGCTTCTGCAGTTCGGCCGATTTCGGGCCCGGAACCGCGGTCACGATCCTGCGTTCCTGCGTCACCGTGTAAACCGGTGCGGCGGGGGTGGACGGGGTGGTCGAAGGCGTCATCGTGTCAGTCATGGTGTGACCAGTTTACCGATCCGGTCCACGCCCGGCGCGGCGTTTTGCTGCGAGAATCGGTTCCCAGGGCTTGAGGTCTGCTTCAGAATCCAAAAGGAGGCGCCGTGATCGGTGCACATCGCTACGCCGTGAGTGTCGCCTGGACCGGCAACCGGGGCACCGGCACCAGCGGCTATCGCGACTACGGCCGGGAACACCTGATCGAGGCGGCCGGCAAGGAGCCGATCAGCGCATCGGCCGACCGCAGCTTCCACGGGAACGCAGACCGGTGGAATCCGGAGGAACTGCTGCTCGCGGCCCTGAGCGAGTGCCACCTGCTGTCGTTCCTGCACGTGGCGGTCCGGTACGGCGTCACCGTTGTCGCCTACACGGATGACGCGGTCGGCTCGATGGTGCAGACCCCGGATGGCGGCGGCCGCTTCACCGAGGCGATCCTCCGCCCGCAGGTGACGGTTTCCGATCCCGGCCAGTTGGAACTCGCCCAGTCCCTGCACGCCGAGGCGGCGCGCCTGTGCTTCATCGGCGCATCCGTAAACTTCCCGGTCACGCACCAACCGGTCACGGTAGCCGTCACCCACTAAGCCACCACGCGCCCACCACCCGCCCACCAAGCGCCGAGCCACCACCCGCCGAGCCGTGAGCTTGACTCCCATTTTTTCAAGAAAATGGGGCGAAACTCACGGCTCGGCGAACGGATGCGACGGGGTGACGGGGTGACACGACCGGGAGAGGCGACCGGGGGAGGCCGCGCCGGAAGGGACTACAGGCCGGACAGGGCGGCGAGGGTCTCCTCGATTACGGTGGCGGCGTCGTCGATCAGTTCCTCGGAGATGACGACTGACGGCATGATGCGCAGCACGGAGTCCCAGCTGCCGGCATCCAGCACGATTACACCGTTGGTGGTGGCGTGCTTGATGATGGCGGTGAGTGCCTCGGGGTACGGCGTGGTCGTGCCGGGGTGCACGAGCTCCACGCCGAACATGGCGCCCTTACCGCGCACGTCGCCGACGACGGAGAACCGCTGGGGCCAGTCGCCGATGCGCGCCCAGAGCGCCTTCTCGACCCGCTGCGCCTCGCCGAGGAGGTCATCGCGCTCGATCAGGTCGAAGACCGCGAGGGCCGCCGCGGTGGAGACCGGGTTGCCGCCGAAGGTGCCGCCGATTCCGCCGGGCTGCACGGAATCCATGATATCGGCGCGGCCGGTGACCGCGGCCAGCGGGAATCCGCCGGCGATGCCCTTGGCCGTTGTGACCAGGTCGGGCACGACGCCGTGGTGCTCGATGGCGTACCAGGTGCCGGTGCGGGCGATGCCGGCCTGGATCTCGTCGGAGACGAAGACGATGCCGTTCTCTGTGCAGAATTCGCTCAGCCGCTTGAAGTAGCCGGGGGCGGGGATGACGATGCCGCCGTCGCCCTGGATCGGCTCGATGAAGAAGGCTGCGATCTCGGAGGCGCCGATGTGGGTGTTGATGTAGTCGATGGTCTTCTCGGCGGCTTCTTCACCGGTCAGGCCGTCTCGGTAGGGGTAGCTGGTCGGCACGCTGTAGATCTCGCCGGGGAAGGGTCCCATGCCGGCTCGTTCCGGCCAGGGGCGGTAGGTCATCGCCATGGTCAGGTTGGTGCGGCCGTGGAAGGCGTGGTCGAGCGCCACGATGGCGCGACGGCCGGTGAACTTGCGGGCGATCTTCACGGCGTTCTCGACGGCTTCGGCGCCGGTGTTCACCAGGACGGAGCGCTTCTCGAAGTCACCGGGGGTGATCTCGGCGAGCTTCTCGGCGACCGCTACGTAGTTCTCGTAGGGAGTGACTGTGAACAGGGTGTGCGTGAGCTTGGCGGCCTGCGCGGCGGCGGCCGCGGCCACGTCCTGGTTCGCGTGGCCGATGGTGGTCACGCCGATGCCGCAACCGAGGTCGATGATCTGGTTGCCGTCCACGTCAACGAGGATCGCGCCGGCTCCGTGATCCATGTAGATATTGACCAGCGTGCCGGCGCCGCGAGACACCGAGCGCAGGCGACGTTCCTGCAATTCGACCGATTTGGGGCCGGGGAGGGCCGTGACGAGTTTGCGTTTTTGGGGTACCGAATACTCTGCAGACATGACTCCAGCTTAGGTCGCGCCCATTTCCGCGGTGTTTCCGACCGGCCGGAGAGCGGCGAGACGGGCCCGGACGGCAGCCGGAGTCAGACGCGTTCGCGCGGGAAGACGCGGTCGGCGAGCTTCTGCAGCGTGCCGGACGGCGGCGATTCGTTGTACTTGCCGGCCAGTTCCTGATGGGACAGGGAGTGGATGGCGGCCATGACCTCGTCGGTCGCGGCGCGCCGGGCCTTGCCGGACTCGGGGGAGCCGTGGCGACGCAGGTCGAGGGGCTCGCCGAAGGCCACGGTGACCTTGCGGATGCGGGGAAACCTCGCCCCGACCGGCTGGATTTCCTGCGTGCCGATCAGCCCGACGGGCACGACGACCGCTCCGGTGGTGAGAGCCAGCCAGGCCACCCCCGTGCGCCCCTTGTACAGACGGCCGTCGAGAGACCGGGTCCCCTCCGGATAGATCGCGAAGGCGCTGTCGGACTCCAGGATGCTGCGCCCGGCGTCCAGGGCATCCTGCGCCGCCTGCCCGGCCCCGCGCTCGACTCCGACCGCGCCGATCGAGGTGAAGAAGGTGCGGCAGACCCAGCCCTTGAAACCCGTGCCGGTGAAATAGGTGGACTTGGCCAGGAACTGCACGCGCCGCGGCGCAGACAGCGGAATCACGATGCTGTCGATGAAGGACAGGTGGTTGCTGGCGAGGATGACGGGACCGGTCCGGGGGATGTTCTCGCGCCCGGTGATGGTGGGACGGAAGACCAGCCGGGCGATCGGCGCCATGATGCCGTAGCCGAGGAAATAGACGAATCCGGGCCGTTTCGTGGCTTCCGGTTCATCGGCGACCGGTTCGACGTGAGGCTTGTCCTGGGGTTCGTCGTGAGCTTCGTCCTTGGCACCGGTCATCCGACGACCCTACCGCCACGGTGCCGCCCGCCACGAAAGGACGGCGTCGCGCGCCCCGGCCGGGGGCCCGGGGCTCTGGGCGGACCGGGCTCCCGGACGTAACATGGAAAGGTGCGCAGACGAGTAGTTATTCTCGGGTCCACCGGCTCGATCGGAACCCAGGCCCTCGACGTGATCAAGCGGAATCCCAGCTGGTTCGAGGTGGTCGGGCTGTCCGCGGGCACCAATCGCACCATGCTCGACGAGCAGGCGGCCGAGTTCGAGGTCGAGCACACGGCGCTCGGCGCCGACGAGGCCGAACAGCTGGTGCGCGATGTGGAGGCCGACGTCGTGCTCAACGGCATCACCGGTTCGGTGGGTCTCGGGCCGACCCTCGCCGCGCTGCGGGCCGGGCGAACCCTCGCGCTGGCCAACAAGGAATCGTTGATCGTCGGCGGAGACCTGGTGAAGTCCCTGGCGGCGCCGGGGCAGATCGTGCCCGTCGACTCCGAGCACTCCGCCATCGCCCAGGCACTGCGCTCCGGCACTGCCCGTGAGGTGCGGCGCCTGGTGCTGACGGCATCCGGGGGGCCGTTTCGCGGTCGCAGCCGGGGTCAGCTGGCGGGTGTCACCCCGGCGGAGGCACTCGCCCACCCCACCTGGGACATGGGCCCGGTGGTCACCACGAACTCCGCGACGCTCGTCAACAAGGGCCTCGAGGTGATCGAGGCGCATCTGCTCTTCGACGTCGGGTACGAGCACATCGACGTGGTCGTGCACCCGCAGTCGGTGGTGCATTCCATGGTCGAGTTCATCGACGGGTCCACGATCGCCCAGGCCTCACCGCCCGACATGCGCCTGCCCATCTCCCTGGGCTTGTTCTGGCCGAACCGCGTCTCTGCGGTCGGCGTGCCGATCGACTGGACCACCCCGCACAGCTGGACCTTCGAACCCCTCGACACCGCGGCCTTCCCGGCGGTCGACCTGGCCAAACAGGTGGGGCGTGCGGGATCGACCTACCCGGCCGTGTTCAACGCGGCCAACGAGCAGGCGGTCGCGGCGTTCCATGCGGGCGCCATCGGCTTCCTCGGCATCGTCGACACCATCCAGCGGGTCGTCGAGGCGCACGAGCAGGACGGCCCGCTCACCCGCGAGTCGCTCGCCGCGGCCGAGGTCTGGGCGCGGGCCGCGGCCGACGCGCTCATCGCCGGCTGACGGCGAGCCCGGCCGCAGGCACGCTCACTGCGACACGGTGACGGATGCCGCGGCTCAGGTCGCGGCGCCGGGCCGCCGGTAGCTCTCCGCGGTCGTGCGAAGTGCCTGCGCCCACGGGGTCGCGGAGACGCCCAGTTCGCGCTCGGTCTCGGTGGAATCGATCAGATAGGGCACCAGGAACTGGTAGCTCGAGGCCCAGATCTCGCGCATCATCGGGTTCATCGCACCGAGGGAGCGCAGCAGCAACTGGGGGTAGCCGCGCACCCGGCCCCGACTGCCGTAGCGGCGGTTCAGCTGGTCGGCGATCTCGGAGCGGCTGATCGCGGCGCTCGGCACATGCCAGAGCCGGCCCCAGTCGCCCGCACGGTCGGACGCGGCCACCAGGGTGGTCACGATGTCCGGCAGGTAGCTCCAGCTGTGCACCAGGCCTGGCAGGCCGACGACCCTCGCCGTTTTCGAGCCCAGGATCGCCGTGAAGAACCGGTCTCCGAGATGGGCCGTGCCGACGACATCCGGGCCGAAGTAGTCGCTCGCGCGCACCTCGACGGCCTTGATCTCGCCTCGTTCGTGGGCTTCGCGTACGAGCCGCCAGCCCTCACGGCGCACCACACCCTTCGTCTCGGTCGTGGTCTCGGGGGAATGCTCGGTCATCGGCCCGTCGGGCAGGCCGTACGGGTAGAGGTTGCCCATCACGACCAGGGCAGCCCCGGACGCCGTCGCCGCCTTGATCGCCGCATCTATCACCGGCGGCCACTGGCTGGGCCAGTCGGTGTAGCGGGGATTGGTGCAGAGGAAGATGGTCGAGGCCCCCGCGGCGGCCCGGCTGAAGGCCGTGGGATCACCGGCATTGAGCACGACCGACTCGGCTCCGGCGGCCGCTGCCCCCGACCGGGTGGCGATGGAGACCTGGTCCCCGCGCGCGGCAAGCCGTTCGGCGAGCGGGCGGCCGATCATACCGGCGCCGACTACGAGCTGCTGGGGCATGGGACCTCCTGGATTCGCCGCCGACGCTAGTCGTCGCAGTTGTCGTCCTTCTTCTTACACGTGTCTTTCCCGTTGTCCTTCCCCGTGTCCTGTCCGGGGTCGGCGGTGGCGGCCGGCGCGGGAGCCACGGTCGGCTCCGGCTTGCTGGCGATGATCGCCGCATCGAGGTCGGCCGAGACGACGTTGAGGGCGGATTGCACCTGCGCCGAACGCTCGGCGGTGACCTGGCCGGCCGCGGCTGCGGTCAGCAGGTCGGCCTGCACCGCGACGAGTGCGGATTTGGCGCCTTCGAAGTCACCGGCTGCGGCGTCGGTGCTCACTTCCTGCACGCCGGACTGCAGCTTTCCGGCGATTGCCGGGTCCAGCGCCGGGGGCGTGTTCGAGCATCCGGTCAGGGTGGCGGCGACCAGGAACACCGTGGCCAGGGCGAGGGTCAAGCGGGGGCCGTGCGTCATGGCGTCAGGCTTTCCTGGAGCTGCTGGAGGTGGGTGCCGAGTGGCCCGTCGACGGCCGGGTAGCTGGCCGGTGGCTCGCTGGGTTCGGCCGCACGGGGGGAGAAGACCACGACGGCGAGCAGGATGGCCGCGGCTGCCACGACGACCCCGATCACCAGTCTGCGCCTGCTGCGGGGCAGGGCGGGGGAGGGTGCGTCACCGCGGGGGTGCGCTGCGGTGAGGAACTCGGTGGGCTCATCCCGGCCCGGGGCCGGCATGACCTTCGTGGCGGCGAAGACCAGAGTCGGGTCGGGAGCCTCGGCCGCGAACACCCTGGTCGGATCGAGGCGTTCCGTGCTCTCGAGGCGTTCCGTGCTCTCGAGGCGTTCCGTGGCGCCGAGGAGCTCGGTGGGGTCGTTGGCGCCTTCGGCCGCGAGGACCATGGTGGGGTCGAGCGTCTCCGGCGTCGGCAGAATTTCCGTGGCGGCCGTGATTCCGTTGGCCCCCATGACCTCGGTGAGGGCCGTCGCATCCGTCTGGGCCTCTGCGGTGGCCAGGCGGCGCAACTGCACGGCCGCGTCCTCCGAGCTCAGCCGGTCGGCGGGATCCCGGCTCGTCATTCCGCCCAGGACCTCGGCCCAGGCCAGGCCCAGCTCGGCCGGGATTTCGGGCTGGCGCTGCAGCCGGGCCATCGCCGATTCGATCGCGGTTCCGGTGAAGGCGCGCTCACCGGTCAGGCATTCGAGCAGCACGAGGCCCAGCGAGTAGACGTCGCTGGGCGGCCCGATCGTCGTTCCGAGCGCCTGCTCGGGGCTGAGGTAGCCGGCGGTACCCAGCAGCGACCCGGTCGCCGTGAGCCGGGTCGCGTCGAAGAGGCGGGCGATGCCGAAGTCGGCGAGTTTGGCGTGCATGGCCCGGCCGGGGAACCCCGAGGGCGCCAGCAGCACGTTCGCCGGTTTGATGTCACGGTGGATGATTCCGCGCGCATGCACGTAGTGCAGCGCCTCGGCCAGGTCGGCGCCCATCGCGGCGACCTCGTCCGGGTGCAGGGGCCCGGAGGCGATCCGGCTGCGCAGATCGGTGCCGTCGACGAGTTCCATCACGATGAACGTGCGTGAGACGCCGTCGATCACGGCCGTGCCGGCATCGAAGAGGGTCACCAGCGCGAAGTGGTTGAGGCTCGCGAGCACGGTGACCTCGCCGCTCTGGCGTTCGGGACCGGCGTCGTCGGCCGCGTCCAGCCGGAACAGCTTCACGGCCACGGTGCGTCCCAAGTACAGGTCGGTGGCGCGGTAGACGGCCGCCATCCCCCCGGTGCCGAGGAGGGCGTCGATGCGAAAGCGGTCGGCCAGGCTGACGCCAATGGGACCGACGGTGTGTTGCGTGGACAGAGGGGACCTCCCGGTGGATCCGCGCAGTGAGAGGGATCCGTTGGGTCAAGCAAACCACACCTCTCAGGGGGAACGGCCAGCGCCCTCGCAGGATGGTGTGGGTAATCTACGACTGTGGAAACCGTGCTGCTGTACATATTGGGCGTCGTCGTCGTCGTGATCGGCCTTGCCCTGTCCATCGGCCTGCACGAGATCGGCCACCTGCTCCCGGCCAAAGCCTTCGGGGTCAAGGTCACCCAATACATGATCGGCTTCGGTCCCACGCTCTGGTCCCGCCGCAAGGGCGAGACCGAATACGGGGTGAAAGCCGTGCCGCTCGGCGGGTACATAGCGATGATCGGCATGTTCCCGCCGGCCAAAAAGGGCGGCAAGGTGCAGGCATCCAGCACCGGCTTCTTCAAACAGCTGGTCCAGGAGGGCGCGCCCGAGAAGAAGCAGAGCGCCCTGTCGACCATGGTCGACGATGCCCGCCAGTCCAGCGCCGATACCATCGGCGAGGGCGAGGACCACCGCGCGTTCTACCGCCTGCCCGTCTTCAAACGCGTCATCATCATGCTCGGCGGCCCCACGATGAACCTGCTGATCGCGGTCGTGCTGTTCGCGATCCTGCTCATGGGCTTCGGCACGGCGCAGGCGAGCACCACCGTCGGCAGCGTGTCCCAGTGCGTGCTGCCGGCCACGAGCACCCGCCAGGCCTGCGAACCGACCGACGAGAAGGCCCCCGGCGCCGCGGCCGGCCTCCAGCCCGGCGACCGGCTCGTCAGCATCGACGGCGCCGCCATCACGAGCTGGGACCAGTCGACCGCGATCATCCGTGAGTCGCCCGGCACCCCCCTCACCGTCATCGTCGAGCGAGACGGTTCCCCGCTGAACCTCACCATCACCCCGAAACTCACCGAGCGGTACGTGACGGATGCCGCCGGCAAGGTCGAGAAGGATTCCGCCGGCAAGGCGGTCACCCAGGAGGTCGGCTTCGTCGGGATCGGCCCCGCCGGCGAACTCGTGCAGCAGCCGGCGACCGCCGTGCTGCCGGCGGTGGGCGACAACATCGGCGCCGTCGTGCACATGATCGCCAACCTGCCCCAGCGCATGGTCGATATCGCAAACGCCGCCTTCGGACCGGGGGAGCGCGACCCCAACGGCCCGATCAGCGTGGTCGGCGTCGGCCGCGTCGCCGGCGAGATCGCCAGCATCGACACGATCCCGGTGGCCAGCAAGATCGCCAGCCTGCTGGGTCTTCTGGCCTCCCTCAACGTGGCCCTGTTCGTGTTCAACCTGATCCCGCTGATGCCGCTGGACGGTGGGCACGTGGCCGGCGCGCTCTGGGAGGGCCTGCGTCGCTGGGTCGCCCGGCTGTTCAAGCGCCCCGACCCGGGCCCCGTCGACACTGCCCGGCTGATGCCGCTGACGTTCGCGGTCGTGATCGTGCTCGGCGGCATGAGCCTGCTCCTCATCTACGCCGACATCGTCAAGCCCATCAACCTCTTCGGCTGACCCGCCTGACCCGCTCGCTCCGAGGTGCGGTGAACCAATTCGACGGAGATTTTGCCCTAAAAGCGGTATTTCGGCGTTTTCGGGCCGTTTCGGGCAACATCTCCGTCGAATTGGTTAGGGGCGCGGGGGCGCAGAGAGCAGGGCGCGAGCAGCGGGCCGCAGGGCCCCGGACGCTATAGCGGCCTACTCCCGGCGGAGTACGCCGGCCGGGCCCGTCGGCGGACGAAGCAGGGGCGCTCCGGAACTACGATCGGAAGATGCAGCACTGGGATTCCGACGCTCCGTGGTACGACGACGATCGGGGTCGCGCCGGCGGCGACGAAACCCGGGTTCCGATCATCGGCAGGGTGTGGATCCCTGTCGTCATCTCCTTCCTGGTGCAGGTGCCCACGGTCGCCATCCTCGCTCTCCGCGGGTCGGCGTCAGAGCCCGGACACCCCGGGCGGCGTTTCCCCGGCGCGGAGCCCCACCTCCCGGACGACTGGTTCCTTGCCGTGGGCCTCGCGCTGATCGGCCCACTGGCCCTGATCGGCGCCCGCCGTTTTCCCGGCCCGGTCGCGGCCGTCGCCGCCGCGGCCGGAGGAGCGCTGGTGTTGGTGCGTCCTGACATCGGGCTGCCCTACGTGGCGCTGGCCTTCGCGGTCGTGCTCGGCATCCTTCGCGGCGCCCGGGTCTGGGTGTACTCCTCGGTCGCCGCCGTCTGGGTGGCCACCATCGGGCTCGCCGGGATTCTCGATTTCCCGCTGCAGCCGGCCCGGATCGCGTTCACGACGCTCGTGCTGGCCGCGCTGATGGGATTGGGTGAGTGGCTGCGCTCCCGCCGCGACCGGATCAGCACCCTGCGCCGCACCGCGGTCGCGCGGCGGCAAACGGCCGAGCAGCGCGAGCGGGTTCGGATCGCCCGGGAACTGCACGACGTGCTCGCGCACTCGCTCTCCCAGATCAACGTGCAGGCCGGGGTCGCCCTGCACCTGCTCGACAGCCAGCCGGACCGGGCCGCCGAGTCGCTGGCCAGCATCAAGGCCACGAGCAAGAACGCCCTCGACGAGGTGCGCACGGTGCTCGGCATCATTCGGTCCGACGTCTCGGAGGAGAACTCCGCGCCCCTTGCTCCCGAACCGGACCTCGACCGGTTGCCCGCGCTGATCGAGTCCTTCCGCAACCAGGGGATGCGCGTGGAGCTGGCCGGCGAGCTCGGCCCCGTCGCCGAGGCGGCCGGCGCGGCCACCCAGCTGGCCCTGTACCGGATCTGCCAGGAGGCGCTCACAAATGTGTTGCGGCACGCGCCGACGCGCTCCGCGGCCGTGCGCCTGGCCGTGGACGGCGGCGACGCCGTGCTGACGGTGACGGATGGCGACGGCCTCGGGCAGGCCGACGCCCCGATCACCCCCGGCGGCGGCCTGCTCGGAATGCGCGAGCGCGCCGAACTGCTCGGCGGCACCCTGCGGGTCTCGCCCTCGGGCGATGGGTTCGAGGTCGAGGCGCGCCTTCCGCTGGGGAGGACCCGGTGATCCGGGTCGTCATCGCCGACGACCAGCAGTTGATCCGGGCGGGATTCCGGGCCCTGCTCGAGTCCGAACCCGACCTCGAGGTGGTGGCCGAGGCGGCGACCGGTCCCGAGGCGGTCGAGCAGGTCACCCGGCACCGGCCCGACGTGGTGCTGATGGACATCCGGATGCCCGGCGGTGACGGCCTGTGGGCCACCGAACGCATCACCGAGAACCCTGCTCTCGCCGCCACGCACATCGTGATCGTCACCACCTTCGAGCTGGACGAGTACGTGGCCCAGGCCATCCGCGCCGGGGCCAGCGGCTTCCTGGTCAAGGACACCGAGCCGACCGAGCTGATCCGCGCTGTGCGTGTCGCCGCGGCCGGGGACGCGCTGCTCTCGCCCGGCGTGACCCGCCGGCTGCTGGAACGCCTGGGGCCGGACCTCCGCGACCCGCACGACGAGACGCTGCTCGCGAGGCTGACCGGTCGCGAACGAGAGGTGCTCGGGCTGGTCGGCCGCGGCCTGACCAACACCGAGATCGGGCCGCGGCTCTTCCTCAGCCCGCTCACCGCGAAGACGCACGTGTCGCGCATCATGAGCAAACTCGCGGCCCGCGACCGGGTGCAGCTCGTGATCATCGCGTACGAGGCGGGGCTGGTGGGCTCGGGTCAGTAGGCGGTTCCGGCGGGCCGGTCAACGGATGCGCACACCCCCGGGTGGACGCGAAGTGCCTCCGCCCGGCGGATTCGCGTCAGCCCGGCCACGGCGACACTGGGGTATCGGTCTCGTCGGACTCCCGGCGGACCGCCACCGAATCGCCACAGAACCGAATCGCCACAGAATGGACTCCTCATGCTCTCCACTGCAGTGCTCACCGCGCTTGCCGCCCAGCCCGGCTACGGCGGGGGTCCCGGCCACAGCGGCGGGATGATCTGGTTGCTTGTCCTGCTTCCGCTGTTCGGGCTCCTCCTGCTGGGGCTCCTGTTCGCCCTGTTCGGACGTCGCTGGCGCCGGGGAATGGCCAGCCCCGCCGGTTCCGGCTACGGCGCCCGTCCTGGCTGGCCGGTCGCCGGCGACACCAGCAGCGCCGAGAAGACCCTGGCCGAACGGTTCGCGCAGGGTGACATCGACGAGGTCGAGTACCGGGCGCGCCTCGAGGTGCTCCGGGCCAACCGCCCGGACGCCCCGGTCGCTCCGCCCCAGTAGCCCCGCCCCACGGTCCCCGCCCGCGCAGATCGCCAAGGGTTACCTTTCCGGTCGAGAGTGCCCGTTCCGCCGGGAACTCTCGACCGGAACGGGCACTCTGAGTTACCGTCTCGCGCCAGGGCGCCTGCTGGGCTGGGGCCCGGCGTCGTGCGGGCCCGGCGTTGAACCAATTCGACGGAGATACTGCTCTAAAAACAGAATTTCGGGCCGTTTTGGCCCGATTTCGGCAGAATCTCCGTCGAATGCGTTCGCGGGAGCCGCGCCAGCAAACCAGCAAACCAGCAGACGAGCCGACGAGCAGACGAGCCGACGCGCAGGCCCGCCGACCGGCAGAAGGGGCGCTAGCGGGACAGCAGCAGCGCGTCGCCCTGGCCGCCGCCGCCACAGAGCGCGACGGCCGCCTTGCCGCTGCCGCGACGGGCGAGTTCGAGTGCCGCGTGCAGGGCCAGCCGGCCCCCGGACGCCCCGATCGGGTGGCCGATCGCGATGGCGCCGCCGTGGATGTTGACGCGGTCGGCTGAGATACCGAGCTCCCGGGTGGACTCGAGCGCCACCGCGGCGAATGCCTCGTTGATCTCGACCAGGTCGAGGTCCCCGGCCGCCCAGCCCTGCCGGTCGAGTGCGTGCATGATCGCATTCGCGGGCTGCGAGTGCAGCGAGTTGTCCGGCCCGGCGACCTGACCGGATGCCTCCACGACGGCCAGCCAGCTCAGCCCGTGGTCCTCAGCCCAGCGGCGGCTGCTCAGCACCACGGCGCTCGCCCCGTCACTGAGCGGCGACGAGTTGCCGGCGGTGACGGTGCCGTCCGCGGCGAAGGCCGGGCGCAGGCGCCCCAGCGACTCCGGAGTGCTGTTGCCCCGCACGCCCTCGTCGGTGGAGACCAGAAGCGGCTCACCCTTGCGCTGCGGAACGCTGATCGGCGTGATCTCGCCGTCGAGCAGGCCGGCCTCGGCGGCCGCGGCTGCGCGTTGGTGTGAGGCGGCCGCGATGGCGTCCTGGTCGGCGCGCCCGATGCCGAGGGTGGTGTTGACGTGTTCGGTGGAGAGCCCCATCGACAAACCGTCGAAGGCATCCGTGAGCCCGTCGTGCGCGGCGTGGTCCAGCACGGTGACGCTGCCGAACGGCCAGCCCTGGCGCGAGCCGGGCAGCAGGTGCGGGGCCCGAGACATGGATTCCTGCCCGCCGGCCACGACGACATCCGCTTCGTTCAGACGGATGAGCCGGGCCGCGTCGATGATCGCCGCCAGCCCGGAGAGGCAGACCTTGTTCACCGTCATCGCCGGCACGTTCCAGGGGATGCCGGCACCGATGGAACTCTGCCTGGCCGGGTTCTGGCCGCAGCCAGCCTGGAGCACCTGGCCCATCAGTACGGCGTCGACCTCGTCGGCGGCCACGCCGGCGCGCGCGAGGGCTCCGACGATGGCGGCGGTCCCCAGCTGCACGGCGGTCAGGGCGGACAGCTGGCCGTTGACGCGGCCCTGGGGCGTGCGCGAGCCCGCGAGGATGACCACTTCGATGTCGCTCATGATGACTCCTTTGTCTTCGTGTTCTCTGATCGTGTTCCGGCTTGCCGCCGGCCTGGTGTTCGTCGTCTCTCCTGACAGTATCGCCGACGTTCGGGCGAGAGGCGGGACCCGGCCGGGACATGGCGCGGGCACGGACGACGCTGGTCAGAGGGGAGAAATCCTCAGCCCCGGAAAGAACCAGCCGGCTCATCTAGAATGTTGCCGTGGCTGCAATCAACCTGGGAATGCCCAAAGTACCTGAAGTACTCGCTCCGCGTCGCAAGTCGCGTCAGATCAAGGTCGGCAAGGTGCTCGTCGGCGGTGACGCCCGCGTCAGCGTGCAGTCGATGACGACGACGCCGACGACCGACATCAACGGCACCCTCCAGCAGATCGCCGAATTGACGGCATCAGGATGCGACATCGTGCGCGTCGCGGTGCCGAGCCGGGACGATGCCGAGGCCCTGCCGATCATCGCCAAGAAGAGCCAGATCCCGGTGATCGCCGACATTCATTTCCAGCCGAGCTACGTGTTCGCGGCGATCGACGCCGGCTGCGCCGCCGTGCGGGTCAACCCCGGCAACATCCGCAAGTTCGACGACCAGGTGGGCAAGATCGCCGCCGCGGCCAAAGCCGCCGGCGTTTCCCTCCGGATCGGCGTCAACGCGGGCTCGCTCGAGCCGAGCCTGCTGCAGAAGTACGGCAAGGCCACCCCGGAGGCTCTCGTCGAGAGCGCGGTCTGGGAAGCGAGCCTGTTCGAGGAGCACGACTTCCACGACTTCAAGATCTCCGTCAAGCACAACGACCCGGTGATCATGGTCAAGGCCTACCGACTGCTCGCGGAACGCGGCGACTGGCCCCTGCACCTCGGCGTCACCGAGGCCGGACCGTCGTTCCAGGGCACCATCAAGAGCGCCACGGCGTTCGGGATCCTGCTCGGAGAGGGCATCGGAGACACCATCCGGGTGTCGCTGAGCGCGCCTCCGGCCGAGGAGATCAAGGTGGGCCTGCAGATCCTGCAGTCACTGAACCTGCGTGAGCGCAAGCTTGAGATCGTGTCCTGCCCGAGCTGCGGCCGCGCCCAGGTCGACGTGTACAAGCTTGCCAACGACGTCACCGATGGTCTGGAGGGCATGACCGTGCCCCTGCGCGTCGCGGTGATGGGCTGTGTCGTGAACGGACCGGGCGAGGCTCGGGACGCCGACCTCGGTGTCGCGTCCGGCAACGGCAAGGGCCAGATCTTCGTGCGCGGCGAGGTCATCAAGACCGTGCCGGAGTCCGAGATCGTGGCGACCCTGATCGAGGAGGCCAATCGGATGGCCGCCGAGATGCCGCCGAGCGAGGACTCCCTCGGCGCTCCGGTCGTGACGGTCGGCGCCAACTAGCCGAGCTCATCAGCGCAGCACCGTGCCGGCGGCGAACCAATTCGACGGAGATTTTGCGGTAAAACTGCTGTTTCGCAGGGTTCAGGGCCGATTTCGGCAGAATCTCCGTCGAATTCGTTCGGGACGGAACTGCTGCAGGGACGCTGGCTCAGTCGTCACCGGGTCCACCACGGGCATCCGTCGCCCTCGATGTTTGGATCCGCCCGCCGGCCCGATGCCGGCCAGTCAGCCAGCCCGCCCGCCGCCCGTCGGTCGGGCCGGCCAGCGCGCCGTAAAGTAGGTGCGTGCCTATTCGTATGTCCAACTACTTCCTCCGTACCCTCCGCGAAGACCCGTCGGATGCCGAGGTCGCCAGCCACCGCCTGCTCGTGCGTGCCGGTTACATCCGCCGTCAGGCCCCGGGAATCTTCGCATGGCTGCCGATCGGCCTGCGCGTCAAGGCGAAGATCGAGACGATCGTGCGCGAGGAGATGGCCGCCGCCGGCGCCTTCGAGGTGCATTTCCCGGCTCTGCTGCCGCGCGAGCCCTACGAGATCACGGGCCGCTGGGACGAGTACGGCGACGGCCTGTTCCGGCTCCAGGATCGCAAGGGCAGCGACATGCTCCTCGCGCCCACCCACGAAGAGGTCTTCACCCTGCTCGTGAAAGACCTGTACAGCTCCTACAAGGACCTGCCCCTGTCGATCTTCCAGATCCAGGACAAGTACCGCGACGAGGCCCGGTCCCGCGGCGGTCTGCTGCGCGGGCGCGAATTCACCATGAAGGATGCCTATTCCTTCGACTACACGGATGCCGGCCTCGACGCCAGCTACCAGGCCCAGCGCGACGCCTACGAGCGCATCTTCACCCGGCTGGGCCTTGAGTACGTCATCGTGCAGGCGGACGCCGGCGCGATGGGAGGCTCCAAGAGCGAGGAATTCCTGCACCCGACGCCGGTCGGCGAGGACACCTTCGTGCGTTCCGCCGGCGGCTACGCGGCCAACATCGAGGCGTTCAAGACGGTCGTTCCGCCCGCCATCGACTGGGCCGGCTTCCCGGCCGCCGAGGTGTTCGACACCCCGGACACCCCCACCATCCAGACCCTGGTCGACCGCGCCAATGATGATCACCCCCGTCCCGACGGCCGCGCCTGGACCGGCGCGGACACCCTCAAGAACGTCGTCCTCGCGCTGATTCAGCCCGACGGCTGCCGTGAGCTCCTCGTGATCGGTCTCCCCGGAGACCGTGAGGTGGACCTCAAGCGCGTCGAGGTCGCCGTCGCCCCCGCCGAGGTGGAGGCCGCGAACGAAACCGACTTCGCCAAGTTCCCCGGGCTGGTCAAGGGCTACATCGGACCCTGGTCCGCGAACGGGGCGGTGCTCGGCGAGAAGTCGGCCACCGGTATCCGTTTCGTGGTCGACCCCCGCGTCGTCGAGGGCACCGAGTGGATCACCGGCGCCAACGAGGCCGGGCGCCACGTCTTCGGGCTCGTCGCCGGACGGGACTTCGCCGTCGACGGCACGATCGAGGCCGCAGAGGTGCGCGCCGGAGACCCCGCACCCGACGGCTCCGGCCCGGTGGAACTCGCCCGCGGCATGGAGATCGGGCACGTCTTCCAGCTCGGCCGCAAGTACGCGGAGGCGCTCGGACTCAAGGTTCTGGACGAGAACGGCAAGCTGGTCACGGTCACGATGGGCTCCTACGGCATCGGCGTCACCCGCATTCTCGCGACCATCGCCGAGCTGAACAACGATCCCAAGGGCCTGATCTGGCCCGCGACCGTGGCGCCCTTCGACGTTCACGTGATCGCCACCGGCCGGGACGAGGTCGTCTTCGAGACCTCGCAGACCGTCGTCGCTGCGATCGAGGCCACCGGCCGTGAGGTTCTCTACGACGATCGCCGCAAGGTGTCGCCCGGGGTCAAGTTCGGCGACGCCGAGCTGATCGGCATCCCGCAGATCGTCATCGTCGGCCGCGGGGCAGCCGACGGCATCGTCGAACTCTGGGACCGCCGCACGGGGGACCGCACCCAGGTGGCCGTCGACGACGTCACCGCCAGCTTCAGCTGAGGCGCTGCAGCCTCTCACGCTAACGAATTCGACGGAGATTTTGGCCGCATTGGCCTAAAACGCCCTGGAAAACCGCAATTAGCGGTGAATCTCCGTCGAATTGGTTCACGGCCGGCCTCTTTCCCGGACGGTGATGTCCGTCGTTCGAGGTGCGTTGTCGTTCGATGTGCGTCAGAGGCGGGCGAGCCGGGACCGGGCGAAGCAGTACAAGCCGTAGGCGATCAGGCCCGCGCCGACCACCACCAGGATCGCGACCCCGAACGGCAGGGCGACGAGTGCCTTCAGCGCGCCGTCCATGCCGGTGGCCTTGTCGGGGTTGTGCGTGAACGCCGCGACCGCGAAGAGGACGCCGACGGTGCCGAGCGCGATGCCCTCAGCGCTGTAGCCCACGGTGCCGAGTGCCACCACCGCCGTGCCGGCCGCCCCGCGGGGCACCGTGATGCTCTCGGTGAACTTGTGGCTGGCGCCGCGCACGACGAAGACGGCCCCGATGCCGAGCACGACCAGACCGCCGATGAACAGCAGGATGACCCCGCCCGGGAGCCCGAGCAGGGTCGCCGTGGAATCCCGGGCGGTTTCGGACGAACTCGCCGAGGCGCCGCGCGCGAACGTGAGCGCCGTGGCCGCGATCAGGAGGAAGACGGCGCCCTTGCCGATCAGGACGGCGCGTTTGGCCCACTTGCGCTTGGGGTCGCGCGCGGGTTCGACGAAGGCCTGAACCAGATACCAGAGACCGAGCGCGGCCAGGCCGATCACCACCGTCCACAGCAGGAACACGCCGCCCGGGGTGCGTGCGAGCTGACCGAGCGCGCCCGACTGGTCTGCCGAACCGCCGCCCGCGCCCGCGCCGGTCGCCACGCTGATCGCGATCGAGCCGATCATCACGTGCAGCAGGCCGTTCACCGCGTAGCCGGCGCGGGCCAGCAGCTGGAACGTTCGGCTGCCTTCGACGGTTCGGGCTGCATCCTGGGCATTGTCAGAAACGGATTCGGGTGTCATCCGGCCAGCGTAGCGTCGAGTCTATTGCCGGGGCAGGGTCAGTTTCCGTGCCTGGCGTCCCCGGTCCGGGTGACGGGGACCCGAGGAGTCGGGTACCGTATAGGAGAGCCCGCTGCGCAGTTTCGCGGCGGCAAGATCTGAATAGAGGAGGCCGGCCATGGACATCGACCTCAGCGTGTTGCGGCAGATGGAGCGCGAGAAAGAGATTCCCTTCGAGGAACTCGTGCAGATTATTGAGCAAGCAATTCTGACGGCCTATCAGAAGCACACCCACCAGGGTGACGCTCCGAAGCAGGCCGTCGAGGAAGAGCCGGAAGCGCGCGTCGTACTCGACCGCAAGACCGGCCACGTCGACATTTTTGTGCCCGAAAACGATGAAGAGGGCAACGTCGTCGGCGAAGCCGTCGACAACCCCACCGACTTCGGCCGCATCGCGGCCTTCGCGGCCAAGCAGGTCATCAACCAGCGTCTGCGCGATCTGGCCGACGACGCCGTGCTCGGCGAGTTCAAGGGCCGTGAGGGCGAGATCGTCGCCGGGATCATCCAGCAGGGACCGAACCCGCGCATGATCCACGTCGACCTGGGCACGATCGAAGCGATCCTGCCGCCCGAGGAGCAGGTGCCGAGCGAGAGCTACGTGCACGGGCAGCGCATCCGCGTCTACGTCACGGCCGTCGGCAAGGGTCTGAAGGGCCCGCAGATCACCGTGTCGCGCACACACCCGTCCCTGGTGCGGCGCCTGTTCGCCCTCGAGGTCCCGGAGATCGCCAGCGGCGTCGTCGAGATCGTGTCGCTGGCCCGCGAAGCAGGCCACCGCACCAAGATGGCCGTTCGCGCCACCGAGCCCGGCGTCAACGCCAAGGGCGCCTGCATCGGCGAACTCGGCCAGCGCGTGCGAGCCGTCACCGTGGAGCTCAACAACGAGAAGATCGACATCGTCGACTACTCGCCCGACCTCGCCACTTTCGTGGCCAGCGCGCTGTCGCCCGCGAAGGTGACCAGCGCCTATGTGATCGATGAGTCCATCAAGGCCGTCCGCGCCCTCGTGCCCGACTACCAGCTGTCGCTGGCGATCGGCAAGGAAGGCCAGAATGCGCGCCTCGCGGCGAAGCTTACGGGTGCCAAAATCGACATCCAGCCGGACAGCATTCTGGAGGATGCCGAATAGGGGGTACGATGGAACCCGTTAGAACGTGCATTGGATGCCGTTCGCGCGCTCCGCAGTCCTCATTATTGAGGGTTGTAGCCCGAGAATCGGAACTCGTGGTGGATGAAACCGCCACTCTGTCTGGGCGAGGCGCGTGGCTGCATCCCACTACCGCGTGCTTCCAGGATGCACAGCGGCGACACGCTTTCGGGCGTGCCCTTCGCGTGACCAGTTCTTTGGACGCGAAACAACTAGAGAACAGGCTGAACAGGCTTATGGATAACTAATGAGCGGCTCGAAATGAGACCCGTCCGTTACTAACGGTCTGCCCCTTTCCGGGTGCAGGCCCGGAACAGGAGAATTGTGGCTGCAAAACCACGCGTACACGAGATCGCCAGCGAGCTCGGAGTCGACAGCAAGGTAGCCCTTGCCAAATTGAAGGAAATGGGCGAGTTCGTCAAGGGACCGTCCAGTAGTGTTGAACCCCCGGTAGCGCGCCGTCTGCGCGCCGCCCTCCAGGCCGAGTCCGGTGCGGCATCGAGCACGTCTGCGGCAGTTCCCGCCGGGGCGACCCCCGCCGCGGCAGCAGCACCGGCCAAGCCGGGTGCCGCCCGTCCGTCACCGGCCAAGCTCGCCGTCAAGCCGGGCGCACGTCCTGTCGCCGAGGTCCCCGCCGCGGACGCCCCGCCGATGCCGACGGCCCCGCTGACCGTTGCCGAGCGTCAGGCGCAGGCAGCCGAGAAGGCCGCAGCGGCTGAGAAGTCCGCCGCCGCCGAGAAGGCCGCTGCCGCAGCCGCCGAGCCGGCCGCCGCGACGGATGTTCCGGCCGCCAAGACCGAGGGCGCGGTGGCATCCGCTGCCAAGCCCGGTGGCTCCGTTCCGAAGCCGCCGGCTGCGCGTCCGGGCAACAACCCGTTCGCCAGCAACCAGGGCATGGGCAAGACCCCCAGCCCGCGTCCGGGCAACAACCCGTTCGCCAGTGCACAGGGCATGGGCCAGCGCCCGCCGTCCACGTCTTCCCCCAGCAACATTCCCCGCCCCGCTGCTCCGCGCCCCGGCGCGCCGCGTCCGGGCGGACCCGGCCAGGCTCCGCGCCCGACCGGTTTCGGTCAGCGCCCGGGTGCCTTCCAGCGTCCCGGTGGCGCTCCGGGCGGCGCCGGCGGCGCACGCCCCGGCTTCCAGCGCCCCGGTGGCGCTCCGGCTGGAGCCCCCGGCTTCGGTCCGCCCCGCCCCGCTGGTGGCGGTGGCGCCGGTGGTCGCGGTCGCGGCCCCGGCGGCGGAACCGCTGGTGCCTTCGGTCGCGGTGGCGGCAAGAACAAGGCCCGCAAGTCCAAGCGCACGAAGAGGGCAGAGTTCGAGCTGCGCGAGGCCCCGTCGCTGGGTGGCGTCAGCGTCCCCCGCGGCGACGGCGGAACCGTTGTGCGTCTGCGCCGCGGTGCCTCGATCACGGACTTCGCCGACAAGATCGACGCGAGCCCCGGAAACCTGGTCACCGTTCTGTTCCACCTCGGTGAGATGGCAACGGCGACCGAGTCCCTCGACGAGGCCACCTTCGACGTGCTCGGCAGCGAGCTCGGCTACAAGATCCAGATGGTCTCGCCCGACGACGAAGACCGCGAGCTCCTGCTTGCCTTCGACATCGACATCGACCAGGAACTCGAAGACGAGACCGACGAAGAACTCTTCGCCCGGCCTCCCGTCGTCACGGTCATGGGCCACGTTGACCACGGTAAGACGGCTCTCCTCGACGCCATCCGTAACGCCAAGGTGGCCGCGGGCGAAGCCGGCGGGATCACCCAGCACATCGGTGCGTACCAGGTCGTCACCGAGCACGAGGGCATCGAACGCGCCATCACCTTCATTGACACACCGGGCCACGAGGCGTTCACCGCCATGCGTGCACGTGGTGCGCAGGTGACGGACATCGCGATCCTCGTGGTCGCGGCGGACGACGGCATCATGCCGCAGACGATTGAGGCGCTCAACCACGCCCAGGCCGCCAACGTGCCGATCGTGGTCGCAGTGAACAAGATCGACAAGGAAGGCGCGAACCCGCAGAAGGTGCGCCAGCAGCTCACCGAATTCGGACTCGTCGCGGAGGAATACGGCGGAGACGTCATGTTCGTCGACGTGTCGGCCAAGCAGGGAATCGGCATCCAGGAAATCCTGAACGCCGTGCTGCTCACCGCGGACGCCGGACTCGACCTGCGTGCCAACCCCGACAAGGACGCTCGCGGCGTGGCCATCGAGGCTCGCCTCGACAAGGGCCGCGGCGCCGTTGCAACCGTGCTCATCCAGTCCGGAACCCTGCACGTCGGAGACTCCATCGTGGCGGGAACGGCCTACGGCCGTGTTCGTGCGATGGCAGACGAGAACGGCGTCCCCGTGCTCGCCGCCACCCCGTCCAGGGCCGTCCAGGTTCAGGGCCTCTCCAGTGTTCCGCGCGCCGGTGACACCTTCCTCGTGATCGAGGAAGACCGCACGGCACGTCAGATCGCCGAGAAGCGCGAAGCCGCCGAGCGGAACGCTTTGCTGGCCAAGGCCCGCAAGCGCATCAGCCTCGAGGACTTCACTCGTGCACTCGAAGAGGGCAAGGTCGAATCGCTCAACCTCATCATCAAGGGCGACGTGTCCGGTGCCGTCGAGGCACTGGAAGAGTCGCTCCTCAAGATCGAGGTCGACGATTCGGTTCAGCTGCGCATCATCCACCGCGGAGTGGGTGCGGTCACGGAGAGCGACGTCAACCTCGCCACCGTCGACAACGCCATCATCATCGGCTTCAACGTTCGCCCCGACACGAAGGCACGCGAACGCGCCGCCCGTGAAGGCGTGGACGTGCGCTTCTACTCCGTCATCTACAACGCACTCGAGGACATTGAGAACTCCCTCAAGGGAATGCTCAAGCCCGAGTTCGAAGAGGTGCAGAGTGGTGTCGCCGAGATCCGCGAGGTGTTCAGCTCCTCCAAGTTCGGAAACGTCGCCGGTGTCATCGTTCGTTCGGGTGTCATCACCAGGAACGCCAAGGCGCGGGTCATCCGCAACGGCATCGTCGTGGGAGACAACCTGGGCATCGAGTCGCTGCGCCGGTTCAAGGACGACGTCACCGAGGTCCGCACGGACTTCGAGTGTGGTATCGGCCTGGGCAAGTTCAACGACATCCAGATCGGTGACGAGATCGAGACGATCGAAATGAAGGAAAAGCCGCGGGTCTAACCACCTCCGGATGATGGTGCGGGTTTCGTTCGCGTCCCTGAACGAGGGTGAGGACGGGACCCGCACTTCGGTAGTTTTTCGAAAATAGGAGTAAGACCATGGCAGATCCGGCACGCGCCAGGAAAATGGCCGACCGCATCAAGGTCATCGTGGCCAAGCGGATCGAGCGCGGCCTGCGGGACCCACGGCTCGGTTTCGTGACCATCACGGACGTCAAGGTGACCGGCGACCTTCAGCATGCCTCGGTGTTCTACACCGTCTACGGCAATGCCGAGGAACGCGCCGACAGCGCCGCCGCGCTCAAGGCGGCGACCGGGATGCTGCGCAGTGAGGTGGGCAAGAACATCACGGCCCGGCTCACCCCGTCGCTCGAATTCATCGCCGACGCGATCCCGGAGAACGCCGCGCTCATCGACGATCTCCTGCGTGAGGCGCGCGAGCGCGACACCCAGGTCGAGGAGCAGGCCCGCACGGCGAAGTACGCCGGTGAGGAGGACCCGTACGTCAAGCCGCGTGAGTACGACGAGGCTGACGAAGACGATGATGAAGAAGACGACGAGGATGTCGTGGTGGCCCCGGCCGCCCAGCACGCCGAAGCGCCCCTCGATGAGGAATCCCGCCAGTAAGTCGCGCCTGTAGGGCGGGATCCTCAGGGATCGCGTTCGCTAACGCGGTGCGGTGCGGTGCGGCGCGGATCGGCTCAGGCCGGTCCGCGCCGCTTCTTTTTTGCCCGGGTTCCGATGCTCACTCGTGCGGCAGCACGTAGAGCCCGGCCCCGGCCGACACCGCGAGCCCGTCGGCCAGCAGGCCGGTCAGGGCGCGCTCGCGCTGGACGGCCTCGGGCCACAACCCGCTGATCTCGGCATCCGTCACCGGGTGCCGGGTCGCGCGCAGCTCGGCCATGATCAGGCCGCGCACCTGCCGGTCGCTGCCCTCGAACTTCTTTTGCACTGCCTTTCGCGGGCCGCTGTAGGCGGGATAGCCGGCGGCGCGCCAGCGGCACAGGTCGCGGATCGGGCACCCGTCGCAGCGTGGGGACTTCGCGGTGCAGACGACCGCGCCGAGCTCCATGATGCCGGCGTTGAATCGGGCGGCCTCGTCGCGGCCGGCGGGCAGCAGCGCGGACATGGCGTCGAGGTCGCGGCCGCGGCTCGGCGGGGCGGGTTCGGCCTGGCCGGCCACGGCGCGGGCGATGACCCTTCTCGTGTTGGTGTCGACGACCGGATGCCGGTGGCCGTAGGCGAATGCGGCGACCGCCCGGGCGGTGTAATCGCCAATCCCGGTGAGACCGAGCAGGGCGTCGACGTCCTCCGGGACAAGGCCGCCGTGGCGTTCGGTGATCTCCACCGCGGCTGCGTGCAGCCAGAGCGCGCGGCGCGGGTAGCCGAGCGTCGCCCAGGCCCGCACCGCCTCGCCTGGCGGCACGGCCGCGAGGTGCGCCGGGGTGGGCCAGCGCTCGAGCCACTCCTCCAGGCGTGGAATCACGCGGCTGACCGGGGTCTGCTGCAGCATGAACTCACTCACCAGCACGCCCCAGGCGCCGAAGCCGTCCCGGCGCCAAGGCAGGTCGCGGGCGTTCAGATGGAACCAGGCGTTGATGCCGGGGCTGAGGTCTGGGCTGAGTGCGGGGCCGAGTGCCGGGCTGGCTGCCGGGCTGCCGGTGACTGTGACGTTCACCGTTCTAACCTAGGCTCGATCCATGAAGCTTGTCTCCACACCCCGGATCGAGTTCCTGCGGGACCTCGCGGGCGAGATCCTCGGCATCTACGGCCTGGGCCGCCATGTCATCGCCATCGACGGTGCGGATGCCGAGGCCCGCGCCGCCTTCGCCGACGACCTGGCCGCCGTGTTCGACGAGCAGGGCCACCCGGTCTTCCGTGCGTCGCTGCGGCAATTCCGGCATTCTCGCGCCGAGCAGGGGCGGTTCGGTCCGGAATCTCCCGAGCGGCTGCTGCGCTACCTCTACGATTTCTCTCTGCTGCGGCGGGTGCTGCTCGAACCCTTCCGGCTGGGCGGCAGCACCGGGTTCGTGACCCGCGCGTTCGACCCGGACCGGGACACCTGGATCGAGCCCACCTGGCAGACCGGGCCGGCCGACGCCATCCTCATCGTCGACGGCGAATTCCTGAACCGGAAGGAGCTGCGCGACCTCTGGTCGTACAGCGCACTGGTCGAAACGGATGCCGAGTCCGAAGCCGAGACGACGGATGCCGGGGCCACGGACGACGCGAACGAGCACCATGTGGCCGACCGCCTCTACCGAAACGAGGCGACGCCACGCAGCCGGGCCACCGCCGTGATCGACCTGAGCAACCCGCACGAACCCCGCCGGGTGTTCCTCGACAGCTGCTGAGCGAGCCCTTCCGTTCGCGGCGCAGGTTGTGGCCGCGGGCGCAGCCTCCAACCTGCGCCCGCGTCGCGAGGGTGCGCCGCGAGAGACGTTCGCCGACGGGCGCAGGCACGGATGGCGGAGGAACGGATGCCGACCAGGCGCGAGCGACCTGGCGCGAGCGACCGGGCGCCGGCGGTCAGCGGGCGAGCGCCGCGAATCGCTCGAGAACGTCGACCGGCGCCAGTGGCACTCCACGCGTCTCCACCTCGTGCACGAGCGCGGTCAACAGGGCGTTCACGGGCGCCCGCACGCCGGCCAGCCCGGCCTCCCGCACCACGGCGCCGTTGAGGAAGTCGATCTCGGTGATTTGCCCCCGTTTCAGGCTCTGCAGGGTCGAGCCCAGGTTCGGAACGTCGCCCATCCTCCTCCGCATCCGCAGCGGCAGTACCTGCCCGAGCGCCAATGGAAGCCGCGAGAACGCGCGCAGCTGCCGGTCGCCGAGGCCCTGCAGCGAACCGAAGCGCACACCGCGCCGCATCCCCACCCGAACGGTCTCCCGCATGCTGGACGTCATCACCCGGCGGAGGCCCGCATCGTCGACCACTTCCTGCACGCTGAGCCCGGTGATGGCGGGCAGGGCGTTAAGCATATTGACCACGAGTTTGGTCCACTGGGCGCCGACGAAGTTGTCGATGCCCACCGTCGGAACCGCGCCGGCGAGCACGTCCCGCCACGCGTTGGTCGCCGCGTCGGCGGCGCCGTCCCCGCGGCCCAGGTAGGTGGGCGCGGCGGTCGTGATCGTCACCCGGCCGGGCGCCGAGTAGTTCGCGGCGATGATCGACAGGGCGCCGAAGCACTCCGAGTGTGGCAGCAGGCTCCGCGCCGTGTTCACGCCGTCGAGACCGTTCTGCACGACGATCACAGCCGCGCCGTCGAGCACCGCGGCGTTCTCCGCGATGGCTGCGGCGGCATCCTGCGCCTTGGTGCAGATCAGGGCGAGGTCGGGCGTCTCCACGAGCCGTTCCAGCGCGAGCGGATGCTGCCGCGCCCGGCCGAACCCGCCGGTCAGCGAAATCCCCTCGGCCCGGATCACCGCCAGCGCCAGCCCACGGGCCGTCACGGTAACCTCGTGACCCGCCCGGGCCAGCAGCGTCGCGAATGTGCCGCCGAGGGCGCCCGCTCCGATCACGGCTATCTTCATGCCCCCAGCCTAGGTCGGGGGAGTCGGCACCGCGGGCACGGGTGCGGGGGAGAGTGCCCGCGGGCGGCCGGTGCCCGGTGGCCGGATAGCATGTCATGAGTGAGCGAAGAATCCGACGGACCAGCCAGCGAACCGACGTCCGGGCGAATCCCCGCTGAACCGGCGCGCGCCCCGCGCGCACCGCGCGTCCGCGGCACCGCCAGCGGCCTGGTCCTGATCGACAAGCCCCAGGGCTGGACCAGTCACGACGCCGTCGCCCGCACCCGCCGCCTGGCCGGAACCCGCAAGGTCGGCCACGCCGGAACGCTGGACCCGATGGCGACCGGGCTGCTCATCCTGGGCATCAACAGCTCGACCCGGCTGCTCACCTACATCGTCGGCCTCGACAAGGAATACCTGGCCACCATCCGGCTCGGCTCCTCCACGACAACGGATGACGCGGAGGGCGAAGAGCTCGGCCGGGCATCCGTCGACGCAGTGACCGCCCTCACCCCGGAGGCCGTTGCGGCCGGGATCGCGAAGCTCACCGGAGCCATTTCGCAGCAGCCCAGCGCCGTCAGCGCCATCAAGGTCGACGGCAAGCGCGCTTACGCCCGGGTGCGCGCCGGCGAAGAGGTGGACCTCCCGTCCCGTCCCGTCACCGTCAGCGCCTTCGAACTGATCGACACGGCGGCGGCCGACGGCCACCTCGACCTGACCGTGCGGGTGGAATGCTCCTCCGGCACCTACATCCGGGCGCTCGCCCGCGACCTCGGCGCAGGCCTGGGCGTCGGCGGCCACCTCACGAGCCTCCGCCGCACCCGCATCGGCCCCTTCCGGATCGACGCGGCCCAGCCGCTGGAGGAACTGGACGTCCCGGCGGCTCTGATCGGTCCCGCCGATGCCGCCACCCGGGTGCTGGGCCGCCTCGACCTGACCGAGCAGCAGGCGATCGACCTCGGCCACGGCAAGCAGATCCAGGTGGACCCGGCCGACCACGTCGACGGCCCGGTCGCTGCCGTCGCGCCGGACGGACGGCTGGTCGGCCTGGTCGAGTACCGCGGCGACCACGCCAAATCGCTGATCAACTTCCCGCCCGACGAGATCGCCGCCCCGGCAGTCGCGACCGCAGCAACCGAGCCTGGAGCCGCCGGCGCCGGAGACCACGGAGACGCATCATGATCGAGTGGTTCACCTGGCTGCAACTCGGCGTCGCCACAGTCGCCGGCCTGCTCGGTATCGGGTTGGGCCTCGCCGACCGAAAGCCCAGCGACCTCTCGCTGGGCGCCACGGCGCTGGTGGAACTGCTGCTGATCGCCCAGCTGGTGGTGGCCATCGTCGCCCCCTTTACGGGGAACAACGCCAGCGGCAGCGTGCTCGAGTTCTACACCTACCTGATCAGCGCCATCCTGGTGCCCGTCGCCGCCGTGGTCTGGGCGCTGATCGAACGCAGCCGCTGGAGCACGGTCATCGTCGGCGCATCCTGCCTGGCCGTCGCAGTGATGGTCTACCGGATGTGGCAGATCTGGACGGTGCAGGGGCTGTGATCTCGGTTCCAACGGATGCTGCAATAATGAAAACGCCATGACCGCCCCACAGAGCAACGACGCAGCGACGACCGCCGAGCCCGTTCGACCGACCCGGGTGACCGGCATCGGCCGGGTGCTGATCGCCGTCTACGGCCTGCTCGCGCTGGCGGCCACCGGACGCTCGTTCGTGCAGATCTTCGACCCCGAGGAGTTCGGCCCGGCCCCGCTGGCGTACTCCCTCTCGGCCCTGGCCGCGGTCGTCTACATCGTCGCCACGATCGCCCTGATCAAGAGCGACGGGCCCTGGCGACGCGTGGCGTGGATCACGATCGGCTTCGAGCTCGTCGGAGTGCTCGTGGTCGGCACCCTCAGCGTGGTCGATCCGGAGCTGTTCGCGCACAAGACGGTGTGGTCGTTCTTCGGTCGCGGCTACGGATTCGTGCCGCTCGTGCTTCCGATCCTGGGCATGTGGTGGCTCGCCCGACGCGGCAAAGTCCGCTCATGAAGATCATGCGCGGCGTCGCCGCCATCCCCGAGGACTGGCCGGCCTCCGCCGTCAGCATCGGCAAATTCGACGGCGTGCACGCCGGACATCGCGCGGTCGTCGCCGAGCTGAAGTCAGCGGCCGAGCAGGCGGGCCTGGCTTCCGTCGTGGTCACGTTCGACCGGCATCCGTTGTCCCTGCTCAAGCCGGATGCCTGTCCGCAGGCCCTGATCAGCACCGAACAGAAACTCGCCCTGCTGGCCGAAACCGGGGTCGACGCCTCCCTCGTGCTCGAGTTCAACCAGGCGCTGGCCGGCCTGCCGCCGGAGGATTTCATCGAGCGCATCCTCGTGCGCGGACTCCACGCGCGCTCGGTGCTCGTCGGCCGGGACTTCCGCTTCGGCGCCGGCGGCGTCGGCGACGTGGCCCTGTTGCAGCAGCTGGGGGACAGGTTCGGTTTCGCCGTGCGCCTGATCGAGGACGTGATGCCCGACCGAAGCCGCCGGGTGTCCTCGACCTGGATCCGGGAACTGCTCGCGCAGGGCGACGTCCGAGCGGCGTCCGTTCTGCTCGGGCACGTGCCGACCGTTCGCGGTGAGGTCGTGCACGGTGCGAAGCGGGGGCGCGAACTCGGCTTCCCGACCGCCAACCTGTCACCGCACTCTGAGGGGCTCATCCCCGCGGACGGCGTCTACGCGGGCTGGCTGACGGATGCCGGCATCCGTTACCCGGCCGCGATCTCGGTGGGCAACAACCCGACCTTCGACGGTGTGCCCCAGAAGCAGGTCGAAGCCCACGTGCTCGACCGCGACATCGATCTGTACGGCCATGTGGTGGAGGTGTCGTTCGTGGACCGCATTCGCGGCATGGTCGCCTTCACCGGCGTTGACCCGCTGATCGTGCAGATGCGCGACGACGTGGAACGGGCACGCGGAATCCTCGTCTGACGCAGCCCGCACCGGGTCCGAGAAGGCTCAGACCGGGTCGGTGAGGTCTTCGGGAACGGTCGGAGCCGCCGGAGGCGCCGGTGTGAGCCCGGCGCGGCCGAACAGGAAGAGCACGATGTCTTCGGCCGTGCTCCGGTAATCCGGGCCTCGGCCGACGCGCCAGAGCGCATCCGACGCCACCAGGGTGCGGCGGCGCAGGACCGCCTTGACCGGGGTGGAGGCACGCTGGGCGCGGCCGAGGGCGACCGCTCCGGCCGCGGTCGGGTCGACCGTCAGGGCGAGGCCGAGAGGGTGCGCCAGATCGAAGCCGTGCACGACGGCCTCGGTGAGCTCGGTGACTCCCTGCCGGCCGATCCCGGCCGTGCGGTCTGCCGCGATCCGGCGCAGGCTCGCGATCAGCTCGGAGGGTTCGGTCAGGGCGGCGGCACGGCTGACGGCGTCGATCGCCCGGTTCGGGTTGAGGAAACGGCCCGCCAGCCAGGCCCGGCCGGCGCTCCGCAGCAGCTCGCGGTTTGAGCTTCCCAACCGCCAGACGAGGTGACCGGCGACATCGCGCACGCGCCAGTCCGCGCAGAGGCTCGGCGCCTCCCACTGCTCGGGGCTGAGTCCGTCCAGCAGATCGGCGGTGGCGAGGAGGGTGGCGGCGATCTGCGGGCCCCAGTCAGAGGAGACCCTGGATTCGTCACCGACCGGCCGTTGGCTTAGCGGGAGGTACTTCGAGAGATCTGCCATGCGCCCCAGCCTAGATCGCTCGCCGCGTGCGCCCCGGCACCGTGCCTGCTCAGATGAGCAAGATTGCCTACACGTGTTGATCACCGGCTGCGGGAGTCTTAGGCTGGTGACAAATCGGATGGAGCACCAGGGTGACGGACACTGACGAACTGCTGTCAATTCGTGCGGCCGAGCTGTACTACGAAGAGAACAAGACGCAAGACGAGATCGGCACAGTGCTCCGGCTGACCCGCTGGAAGGTGGGCCGGCTGCTCGCCCAGGCCAAGGCCAGCGGCTTCATCCGGATCGAGATCGTGCACCCGCGGGCCCGTCGCCTGTCCGTGGAACGCCGCCTCCGCGAGGCCACCGGGTTGACGGATGCGATCGTGGTCTCCTCCGCGGGCGTCTCCGGCGACGAGGAACTCCAGTCCCGCACCGCGCAGGCCGCCGCCGACTACCTCACCGGTCTGCGTCCGGTCCCGCGCACCCTCGGCATCAGCTGGGGCCGCACCCTGCACGAGGTGTCACTCCACCTCAAGCAGGGCTGGGCCAACGGCGTCAACGTCGTGCAGATCAACGGCGGCGTCAGCCTCAACCGGCGCGCCGGCACCGCGGCGGCCACCGCCGTCACGATGGCGCACAAAGCGTCCGGCGCGGCGACCCTGCTGCCCAGTCCCGCCATCCTCGAACGCCTGGAGACCAAACGGGCGATCGAAGCGGACCGCTCCGTCGGCGCCGTCCTCAAGCTGGGGGCGTCGGCATCCGCCTACCTGTTCAGCGCCGGCCAGGCAGACCAGAACTCGGCCCTGGTCGATAGCGGCTACCTAACCGAAGAGCAGGTGGCCGAACTCGTGCGCAAGGGAGCCGTCGGCGACATCGTCGGCCGCTACATCGACAGCAACGGCAACATCGTCGACCCGGAACTCGACGAGCGCACGGTCGGCATCCCGCTCGAACAGCTGCGCAACGCGAAAACGGCGATCGCCGTGATCGCCGGCAGCTCCAAGCACGCCATCGCGCGCGCCGTCGTCGGCAGCGGGCTGTGCACCGTGCTGGTCACCGACGAAGACACCGCCCTCGCCATCCTCGGCGAGCACGCGTGAGCCCGAACGACCAGACCATCCGAACCAGACCAGACCATCCGGACCACACCAACCGCAAGGACAACTCATGACTAGTAGCCCATCGGCTATGGCCCAGCTGAACACCGGGCAACGAGCCCTGGCGCTCATCGGCGGCGAGGCCACCGACGCGAACCTGCGCCGGTACCTGCATGGCATCCCCGGGATCGACGCCGTCGGACTCGAGCAGCGGGCCGCCGACCTCGGCAGCCGCTCGATCAAGACCAGCTCCAAGAAGTGGGCGATCGACAAGATCATCAGCCTGATCGACCTCACCACCCTCGAAGGAGCCGACACCCCCGGCAAGGTGCGCTCCCTGGTCGGCAAGGCGCTCACCCCCGACGCCGGCGACCCGACCTGCCCCCGCGTCGCCGCGGTCTGCGTCTACGGCGACATGGTTCCCCACGCCGTGGCGGCCCTCGGGTCGGCGCACTCCGCGGGCACGGATGCCGGCGTGAACGTCGCCGCCGTCGCCACCGCCTTCCCGAGCGGTCGCGCGTCCCTGGCGATCAAGCTCGCCGACGTGCGCGACGCGGTCCTCGCCGGTGCCGACGAGATCGACATGGTCATCGACCGCGGCGCCTTCCTCTCCGGACGCTTCGGCCAGGTCTACGACGAGATCGTCGCCGTCAAGGAGACCTGCCGCCGGGCCGACGGCAGCTACGCCCACCTCAAGGTGATCCTCGAAACCGGGGAGCTCAACACGTACGACAACGTGCGCCGCGCGTCCTGGCTGGCCATCCTGGCCGGGGGAGACTTCATCAAGACCTCCACCGGCAAGGTCCCCGTCGCGGCCACGCTGCCCGTGACCCTGTCCATGCTCGAGGTCGTGCGCGACTGGCACCGCCTCACCGGCGACAAAGTCGGCGTGAAGCCGGCCGGCGGCATCCGCACCTCCAAGGACGCCATCAAATACATCGTGACCGTGGCCGAAACCGTGGGCGAGGAGTGGCTCACGCCGCACCTGTTCCGGTTCGGGGCCTCCAGCCTGCTCAACGACGTGCTCATGCAGCGCCAGAAGATGACCACCGGACACTACTCCGGACCCGACTACGTGACGATTGACTAAAGGATCACCCCATGAGCTTTCTTGACTACGCTCCGGCCCCGGAGTCCCAGGCCCTGCTGAACCTGCGTTCGGACTACGGCCTTTTCATCGACGGCGAATTCGTCGCCGGTCGCGGTGAGCCGTTCCAGACCATCAACCCGGCCACCGAGAAACAGATCGCGATGATCGCCCACGCCAACTCTGCGGACGTCGACACCGCCGTGGCCGCCGCCCGCCGCGCCTACGCCCATACCTGGTCCAAGCTCTCCGGCAGCGATCGCGGCAAGTACCTGTTCCGCATCGCGCGCCTCGTGCAGGAACGGGCCCGCGAGCTCGCCGTGGCCGAGACGCTCGACAACGGCAAACCGATCAAGGAAAGCCGCGACGTCGACGTTCCCTTGGTCGCGGCCTGGTTCTTCTACTACGCGGGCTGGGCCGACAAGCTCGACCACGCGGGAGTCGGCCCCACCCCCTCGTCCCGGGGCGTCGCCGCGCAGGTCATCCCTTGGAACTTCCCCCTCCTGATGCTCGCCTGGAAGATCGCGCCGGCCCTCGCTGCCGGCAACACCGTCGTGATCAAGCCGGCCGAGACGACCTCCCTGACCGCGCTCCTGTTCGCGGAGATCCTGCAGCAGGCGGACCTTCCCGCCGGCGTGGTCAACATCGTCACCGGCGGCCGGGAGACCGGTCAGGCCCTCGTCGGGCACCCCGACGTGAACCTGGTCGCGTTCACCGGGTCTACCGGAGCCGGCCGGGCCATCGCGCGCTCGGTCGCCGGAACCGACAAGAAGGTCATCCTCGAACTCGGCGGCAAGGCGGCCAACATCGTCTTCGACGACGCGCCGATCGACCAGGCCATCGAGGGCATCGTCAACGGGATCTTCTTCAACCAGGGCCACGTCTGCTGCGCCGGCAGCCGTCTGCTCGTGCAGGAGAGCATTCACGACGACGTCATCGACCGCCTCAAGGCGAGGCTCTCGACCCTGCGCCTCGGCGACCCACTCGACAAGAACACCGATATCGGTGCGATCAACAGCGCCGAGCAGCTGAAGCGCATCCGTGAACTCACCGACATCGGTGAGCAGGAAGGCGCCGAGCGCTGGAGCCCGGACTGCGTGCTCCCGGACAACGGCTTCTGGTTCAAGCCGACCATCTTCACGAACGTGTCCACCAGCCACCGCATCGCCCGCGATGAGGTCTTCGGCCCGGTGCTGTCCGTGCTCACCTTCCGCACCCCGGCCGAGGCGATCGCGAAGGCGAACAACACGCCCTTCGGCCTCTCCGCCGGTATCTGGACCGAGAAGGGCAGCCGCATGCTCGCCGTCGCCGACAAGCTGCGCGCCGGGGTGATCTGGGCCAACACGTTCAACCGCTTTGACCCGGCCAGCCCCTTCGGCGGCTACAAGGAGTCCGGTTACGGGCGCGAGGGTGGTCGCCACGGCCTCGCCTCGTACCTCAAGCCGGCCGCGAGCCGCGCCGCCGCCCGCACGGTGAATGCCGCTTTGGCCGCTCGCATCGCCGCCACGGAATCAGACCCGAAGACCCCCGTTTCACGAAAGAAGGCCGCAAAGTGACCCGCCTCGCCGTTCCCAAGACCTACAAGCTCTACGTCGGCGGCAAGTTCCCGCGCAGCGAGTCCGGCCGGGTCTACGAGGTTCGCTCGCACGACGGGGTGTTCCTCGCCAACGCCGCGCAGGCCAGCCGCAAGGATGCCCGTGACGCGGTCGTCGCCGCCCGTTCCGCCCTCGGCGGCTGGGCCGGCGCCACAGCGTACAACCGCGGCCAGGTGCTTTACCGGATCGCCGAACTGCTCGAAGGGCGCCGCGCCCAGTTCATCGACGAGATCGTGAAGTCGGAGGGCGTCTCGGCGGCCGCCGCGTCCGCCCAGGTCGACGAGGCCATCGACCGGTGGGTCTGGTACGCGGGCTGGGCGGACAAGTACGTGCAGGTCGCCGGCAACGCGAACCCGGTCTCCGGTCCCTACTTCAACATCTCCGTGCCGGAGCCCACCGGTGTCGTCGCGATCATCGCCCCGCAGACCGGCGGGTCCCTCCTCGGCCTCGTCAGCGCCGTGGCCCCGGCCCTGGTGTCGGGCAACACGGTCGTCGTGGTGGCCAACGAACGGATGCCGCTGTCGGCCATCAGCCTGGGCGAGGTGCTCGCCACCAGCGACGTTCCCGGCGGCGTGGTCAACATCCTGACCGGTTCACCCGCCGAGATGGCCCCGTGGCTGGCCAGCCACGCGGACGTCAATGCCATCGACCTCGTCGGGGCCGGTGACCTCGACTGGATCAACCTCCAGATCGACGCGGCCGAGACGCTCACCCGGGTGCTGCAGCCCGAGAATGGTCCGGATGCCGCGAGCCCCTCGCTCGACCGCATCGTGGCGTTCACGGAGACGAAGACGATCTGGCACACCAAGGGCCTGATCTAGCCGCCCCTGATCGGGCCGGCCCCAGCTCTGGCCCGCCTAACGAATTCGACGGAGACTTTGGCCTAAAAGGCCAAAAAAGCGCCTGCAGGGCGTCAAAACCCTAAAATCTCCGTCGAATTCGTCAGGGCCGCGCGAGTGTCGCCCGTGGGGGCAGCGTGGGTTGTTCCGTGCGGGCCCGGCAGCGCGCGACTATTCCTCGTGCGGGCGCTCGGTGCCGTCGTCGCGCAGCAGGTCCTCGAGGGCCTGGTCCACTTCGTCCAGCACCGGTTCGGCGCCGGCCGCCGAGCTGGTCAGCCGGGCCACGAGGGCCTGAGGGGCGTCCAGGTCGGCCGACGTGGGCAGCAGGTCGGGGTGCGCCCACAGCTCGTCGCGCTTGTCGTTGCCCACGGCATCCGTCACGGCCTGCCACATGGCGGCGGCCTCGCGCAGACGGCGCGGGCGCAGCTCCAGCCCGACCAGGGTGGCGAACGCGGACTCGGCCGGCCCGCCGGATGCACGGCGGCGCTTCACGGTCTCGGCGATGGCATCGGCCCGGGGGAGGCGGCTGGTGGCCTCGAGCGTGACGACGTCGACCCAGCCCTCGATCAGGGCGAGCATCGTCTCCAGCCGGGCCAGCGCGGCCAGCTGGGACTCGCTCTTCGGCGGGATCAGCGAACCGTTGACCATGGCTTCGCGCAGTTCCTCCGGATTGGAGGGGTCGAAGCCGTCGGCGAGTTCCTCGAGCCGGCCGGAGTCGATGTGGATTCCGCGGGCGAAGTCGGTGATTGAGCTGATCAGGTGCAGGCGCAGCCACCGCGAGTGCCGGAACAGCCGGGCGTGGGCGAGCTCGCGCACGGCCAGGTAGATCTGTACCTGGTCGTCCGGAACGTCAAGTCCCTCGCCGAAAATGGCGACGTTCTGGGGCAGCAGGGCGGCCTGCTGGTCACTGAGCAGCGGGATGCCGACGTCGCCGCCGGAGACGACCTCGCTGGAGAGCTGCCCGACGACCTGACCGAGCTGCATGGCGAACAGGGTGCCGCCGATGCTGCGCATGACCTGGCTCGCGCCGGCCATCATGCCCTTGAGTTCCTCGGGAGCCTGCTCAGTCAGAACCCGGGTCAGCGAATCGGAGATGCTGGTGGCCACCGGTTCGGCGAGCTGGGTCCAGAGCGGCATCGTCGCGGTGACCCACTCCTTGCGGGTCATCAACTTCGGGGGAGTGGTGAGCTCGGCGACCGAGATCACCTCGTCCAGCCATAGCGCGGCGATGTGGAAGGCCTGGTCGAGGGCGGTGCGCTGCTCATCGGTGACGGCGAGTTGCCCGTTGGCGGCGCGCTCCTGGCCCTGGCTGAGTGCGGCGTCCCAGTTCATGGCACCGTCCCCGGAGTTGCGCAGGGCGCCCTGGAGCTGGTTCATCAGCGCCGCGATACTCACCGGGTCGCTGGGAAGGCCGGCGGCCCCGGCCAGCTGGCTCGGGTCGATGGACGACTTCCCGGACAGGATGTCGCGAAGCATGTCCCGAAACTCATCTTCAGGATTGTGACCCTCGTCGGGTCGTGAGTCGTCGTCAGCCACTTCAGGCACCTCTCAGTCACGTGCCTCTACGCTAGCCGGAGATTCATGGCGGGGACTGGGAAATGTCCTACGCTGGAAAACCGGTGTGCGCCTGTCGCGAACATCGAGCGCAAACATCGAGCGCAGATCTGGAAGGAGCCCGGTGGCCCTCTTCACCGAAGACTCGTCGCTGCCGGCCGGTCGGTCTCACCGTGCCGGAAAGGTGGGCTGGGTGGCGATCTCCGTTGCGCTGGCCATCGGCCTGATCCTGGCCATCACGCCGTCCCCGTACGTGATCGAGAAGCCCGGCCCGGTCTACAACACCATCGGAACGGCCGAGCAGAATGGCAAAGACGTTCCGCTGATCACGATCCCGGACGAGACCGTGTACCCGACGGAGGGCCAACTCGACCTGCTGACGGTTTCGCTGGTTGGCAACCCCGAAAACCGGCCGAGCTGGCTGACGGTCGCGGCGGCGTGGCTGGACCCGACCCAGGCCGTCATCCCGATCGACGCCGCATTCCCGGCCGACGTCTCCACAAAGGAACGCGAAGACGAGAACCAGGCGCTGATGGTGAACTCGCAGCAGGATGCGATCGCCGCGGCGCTGACCAACCTCGGCTACGACTATCCGACGATCCTCCAGGTCGCGTCGTTGCCCAAAGACTCCCCGGCCGCGGGCCTGATCATGACCGGCGACCAGGTCGTCTCGGTGAACGGCGCCGCCGTGGCCGACATCACGGCGCTGCGTTCCGCGCTGGCCGCCAACGGGGTGGACGCCCCGGCCGCCATCGGCGTCCTCCGCGACGGCAAGACCCTGACCGTGCGGGTCACCCCGATCGCCTCGGGCGACGCCGTGGTGGTCGGCATCAACGTGACCAGCAAGTACGAGTTCCCGTTCGACGTGAAGATCCAGCTCGACCAGGTCGGCGGGCCCAGCGCGGGCATGATGTTCGCTCTCGGCATCATCGACAAGCTCACCCCCGGCGCCATCCAGGGCGGGGCGGATGTCGCGGGCACCGGAACGATCAATCAGGCCGGTGAGGTCGGGCCGATCGGCGGCATCCGGCAGAAGCTCACCGGCGCGCGCGAGGCCGGTGCGGAATGGTTCCTGGCGCCCAAGGACAACTGCGACGAGGTCACCGGGCATGTTCCGGACGGCCTGACGGTCTTCTCGGTCGACGCCCTCGACGACGCACTGGCCGCGCTGGACGCCATCCGCACGGGAAAGGGCGCCGGAGCCCTGCCGCAGTGCCCGGCCGCCTAGATGAGTGAGTCCTAATCGATTGTCGGTAGCGGTACACGTCTAGTCAGATCGGACTGGCCCGGCGTGGACGCTGTTAATCGAAGGCGGAGGGTGTTAAACCCTGTT